>PLMC01000038.1:17548-74210 GCA_003141495.1 Bacteroidales bacterium | reverse complement strand
TTCATTTTTAATTGTTCACCTACTGAGACTTCTTTCTACATTTTTTTATATATCTTCTGTCTTCTTGCCGGTTTTATATTTTGAATATGCCACAAAGGATAGTGCCGCCAGAACAAGAACAATAATATAAACATACGATGGTACAGGAGCAGAATCTCCTGAGGCATATGAGTGCATTCCCGATAAATAATAATTCACTCCAAAATAGGTCATGAGCACTGATGAGAATGCAAAAAGGGAAATCAGGTTAAATGTAAAGATGTCTTTCATCCCTGGTATCCTTCGGCTATGAATTACAATGCTGTAAATAATAATAGTGATCAAAGACCACGTTTCTTTCGGATCCCACCCCCAGTATCTACCCCATGATTCATTGGCCCAGACTGCCCCCAGGAAAGTCCCGATTGTCACAAAGTAAAGTCCCAGCGTAAGTGTCTTAAAATTAATCACCGTGAGTTCATCAATAGTATCTGAAATCCTTTCACGGTTTTTATCATTTGATAAGGAAAGCAGTATCAGTGAAATCAGCCCCAGAATAGCGCCAACTCCAAGAAAACCATAGCTGCTTATAATAACTGACACATGAAGGGTTAGCCAATAAGATTTCAAAACCGGCACCAGATTTGTAATTTCCGGATCCATAAAGCTCATATGAGCTACCATAAGAGTCATTGAGGAAAGAATCGCTGCAGCTGACAAGGCAAAAGCCGATTTACGGCTGAATATGAATCCCGCTAAAAGGGTAGCCCACGAAATAAAAATCATCGATTCATATCCATTGCTCATGGGAGCATGGCCTGCAATGTACCATCTGAGACCAAGTCCAAGAGTGTGGAACAGGAACCCGGCAAACAATAGCCAACCAAGAACCCTTACAAATAAAGAGGTTCCTTTATTACCTTTTATTACCGTGATTATAAGCCCTATAAGCATTACAAGACCGATAGTGGCATATATGGGAAATAGACGTTCAAATATGCCGAGTTTATAATACAGCAGTTCAGCATTGGTCTTAGACTCAGATGGAAGAGAATATAGTGAAAATTTTTTCTGATATGCAGTTATTGATTCTGAGATCTGCCGGACTGTAGCCAGATTATTAGTCTGAAGTGCTTCTGATAAAACAGGCATGATTCCCTTAAGGAAAAGAGAATCTTCCTTACTTGACGTCTTTTGAAGTGCCTCCTCAGGCTGGCCCCAATCGCTCGTTCCATTTTTCAATGGAAATAATTTCATGAAATCCCCCTTGTATATCATGTAAATTATATTGACCCGCTCATCAATTTTCATCAGGTCTTTATCCGTCTTGCTCCTTTCTTCCGGAGATTTCGAATAAGCAGTATTAACTTCCGCAGAAATTTTATAACTGCCGTTGCCTCCGATATTGACCAGGTCGGAAAATGAAGCAAATTTCCCGCTAATACCCAGTTTCCTTTGGAGATCGCTATTCGAAATACTTATTAGAGGAACATCTTTCCAGTTATTAAAATCGAAATATAACCCCAGGAAAACCTGCATTGATGTAAGTCCTTCAAATTCATTCTCCCTCGTTACTTTCCTGAGAATATCGTTGCTCAGTGTAAAAAGTGGCTTTGTCCTCCCCTTTTGATCCTGAACAAGAACTTTACCAAACTCCCCGGCAACAGATTTTTCTGGTACCAGTTTCTGAGCATCTGCAGTTGCCGGGCCTGACAGAAACAGAATAAGAAGTATAACCGGAGCGCTTTTTCTGATTACGGAATTCCAGTATCCGGCATTGATGGTACGAAAAACCGAATTCTTATTGAGCAATGAAAGAACTATGAAAAGGAATAATAAAGCATAACCAGTGTAAGTAACCAACATGCCTGCCATATCGTGGTTAACGGAGAGAATTGTACCCTTTTCATCGCGGTCGAAGGAGGATTGATAGAACCTGTACCCCTTATATTTTAGGATATTATTCATAAAAATCATGAATGGTTTTTCAACATTATCTTTCCTATCAAGAAGAACAATGTCGCTCTTATAACCCGAAGGACTGGAAGAACCTGGATATCTCTCAAGAATAAAATGGTTAAGCTTAATTGCAAATGGAAGTGTTGTTGTTTTTGAACCATAGCTGATCTCAACAGTGTTACCATCAAGCTCACAGGAGGCCGTGGCAGTCTTTTCCCCTTCTCTGTCCCACAGGTATACTGTTGCAGATTTTTTGCCGCTTATGAGATGAAATATAAAAGCATTCAAACCTGTAGTCTGTTGTTCAGGTTTTACAGCGACCGCCTTAATGACTCCCTTAATTGACATTTGCTGAAGTACAATTTTAACATCATCAATTGTTAATATCTGCATTGATTTTAGTTCAATCGGCTTGCCCTGTTCTGTTAATATTGGCTCTTGCGACATCATACTCCTTTCGCCAAGTTTGAATCTGGATGATATAAAAAACCTTCCCGAGTCAAGAGAAATATTCACATCAGCAGGTTGTGCTGAAGCAAAACCGAAAGAGATTCCATTAGAAGTTTTTGTATCTCCCCGTTTAAGAGTAAGAGCATCTCTTTCCATCATGTCTTTTGTTACAAGCAACGAAACAACTGGTTCTCCATCAGGACTGTCTGTAACTACCTCAGAAGCATTCGGAATTATTTTTGCCAGAAGAAGTTCATAATCCCTGCCATCGATTTTCATAGTTTTGTCAAACCTGTCGGCTGAAATTGAGGTCATTGAATATTTCTTGGTATGTTTTGTGATTATAGTTCCATTGTTTGACTTAACAGAATAGATGATGTATTTTTCATTGGAAAAGCATTGCTGTTGTTCTTCTCCTTCACGTATATGCATTGAGCCCTCCCATCCAAAATACCTTGTTATCCCGGCACCAATAATCATAAGGATGAATGAAAGGTGAAAGAGTGCGACAGTCAGTTTTTCTTTCCTCAGGAGCTTAAGCACAATTATCTGTCCCACAAGATTTAGTGCAAGAAGGAACAAAATCAGTTCGAACCATTTCGTATTATAAACCATGTTGTAAGCAGCGGCGGAACCGTAGTCATTTTCAAGAAAAGTTGCAACTGCCATTGCAACGGCAAAAAGTACAAAAAGGACTCCCATGAAAAGCGGGGAATAAAGGAATTTCAGATACCTCATAATATAAACTTGTTAAAAACTATAATTAAACATGAGGAAGGCCCGGGTTAACAATAATTCGCTACCTCTTTACAGAAATCTGAATAAGCTTTTCCCGGTCAATTATTTTGATTTGTGATGAGTCAGAATAAATAACTCCTGAATCCTCAAGTTCTTTAAGGATCCGTACAACACATTCCTTGGCCATATTTGTCATTTCACCCAGTTCCTGTCGTGAGAGGATCATTTCATATTCGTCATTTTTGAACACAACGTCTGAAAAATACAACAAAGCATCTGCCAGTCTGCCATGCATTTTCTTCTGCGACAGGTTGACCATACGGGTAAGAGACCCCAGCGATTTTGCACTAATATCTTCGAGCAGGCCCTCAGCGAATGCTCCGTTTACCCTTACAATCTGTTTAAATACCTCAAAATTTATGAAACAGGCCTGAACTGTTGTGATTGCAGCGACTGTATATGTGTGACGCGAGTCTACATAAGCGCCGGGACCGAGTATCAGGCGTCCGGGTAAAGCAATGCTGATTATGAAATTTTTCCCGTTAAGTCCCTCTATATATGTTTTTGCCATACCCGTTGCAATAAATAATGCATTGGATGTTGGAGAACCCTGTTTCAAAATTATTTCCCCGGGTTTAAATGTTGCTTCATACCTGTTCTCGTTCACAAGATTAAGTTCCTCTTTCGTCAGGTGTTGAAAATTCTTCCATCGTCGCGTACATGTCTCACAACTACTGATTAAATTTACCGCAGACATATTTATGTTTTTAAGGGGATTTAAAAATAGTTTTTATAAACATCTGAATCTGCAAAACTAACAAATATCACCCTATTTATTGATATATATCAACAGGAATTGGTATATCTATCAATTATTTAGAACATAAATAGCATATTAACTGTTAATAAGATAACAGGGGTTTTAACTAAATTGCAGAACGAAATTTTAATAAATAATCCTCATATGAAAAACCTAATCCGCCTATTTTCAGTTTTGCTTTCAACTGGCTTTCTGTTTACAGCATGTGAAGGACCAATGGGTCCAGCTGGGACTGCCGGAACAAACGGGACGGATGCAAATGCAACCTGTGCCCAATGCCATAATTCTGCCGGAGTTGATTCAGTCAAGACTCAATTTGCATATGCAAAACACGCATACGGGGATGCAAATTTTGAGGAAGTCGGAAGTACAGGCTGCTCTCCTTGCCATGAATCAGAAGCTTTTAAATATGTAGTGGCAAACAATGTATCAACAGTCTTCACAATTGTTCCGCCTGCAACTACATATTCAAATCCGTATGCAGCATCTTCAGGCACATCATATGGACCAATGCAGTGCAATATGTGTCACCTCCATTTACATACAACATACACTTTTGCTGATTTTATGCCGCTGACTACTACTGCTGCGGTGCCCATGACCTTTTTTGGTGGTGCAAAATCTATTGACCTGCCTCAGGACGACAGTAAGAGCAATTTATGTGCTAAATGTCATCAGCCACGTCCATTAACAAATTCAAATACAGATAAAAATGTGCTGAATTATGCTGGACTTGTCAGTAATCCTACTGCTGTATTCTATAATGCGGCTCAGGCCAATAACCTGAATGTTATGAAACCAAGTTTCAGAACAAGTACACACAATGGGACTACCGCAGCTATTTTTGCCGGTATTGGTGGAGTAGAGTTCGGAACAGGTTACTCCAATTCACAGCACACAACCGTTGCTTCATGCCAGGATTGCCATATGGCAGATATGTCAGGCAAAGCAGGCGGACATACATTCAATGCACAGGGAAACTTTAACGGATGCAATGTGGCTGGTTGCCACCTGGCCAATCCAATCTCTTCAACAACCAGTTCAAAATACTGGCTGCAAACCAGAAACGGAGTTAAAGCTCAACTCGACCAGTTAGCTACAAAATTACAGGAAGGCGGAATTGATATTCTGAACAGAATGGGAGATCCCACTGGGAACCTGTGGCTTGGACTCACAACAAATAACTATGATGGTAATCTGAATATGTACGACCCTGTAAATAATCCGGAAGGTCCCACCTACAACACAACAATGTTTCAGAATACAAGTACTTCGGGATTCACAGCCGAACAGATTACATTCAACAGTTCATTGCCTAAACTAACTCTGACAAACGCACAAATGGGAGCAATTATCAATTTCCAGCTATGCCTCAGAGATTTCAGTTTAGGGATTCATAATGCATCTTATACATCCACTTTATTAGCTAACTCGATAGCAGTACTCAACTAGACATCCAACTCTTAAACAAAGAATATGAGCCCCCGGAGTCACGATTCCTGGGGCTTACTATTTTATTACAGATATAAAAAAGGCTGAACAATTAAGTCCAGCCCCGATTCTGAAGATATTATTTCTTCCTGTTATTTCTTTAATGTTCTCATATAATTAACAACATTCCAGATATCATCATCAGCCAGTTTTCCATCGTATTTCGGCATATCGCCTCTTCCGGTTTTAGTTCTGTAAAAAATATCCCCATCCGAAAGATTCTGGAATTCAGCTTTGGAAAAATCACCCGGAGAATCTTTAAGAGTCCTGGCTTTTACCCCATCACCGAGGCCTGTTTTCCCATGACAGGATGCACAATTTTTTGTAAAAAACCCCATCCCGAGTTTAGCACTTGCGTCACTCTGAGCAACCGGGTTTTTCATTGATTTGAAGTTAGCCGGAACAACCCATGGTTTAGGCTGGGCAACCAATGCTGCACTTACCAGGAGAAACAAACAGCTGACAAACAAAAGTTTCATTGTTCTCATAATCGTACTTATTAATTTGTTGATAATTCTTCTATGAAATTTATTTCTTTAATGTTCTCATATAGTTAACAATATTCCAGATATCCTCATCTGCCAATTTGCTTTCATACTTAGGCATTTCATCTCTTCCGGTTTTGGTTTTGTAGAATAGATCACCATCACTATTCTTCTGAAAACCCGGATTTGAAAAATCACCTGGAAAAGTCTTAAGAGTTCTTGCCTTAACGCCGTCGCCCAGACCAGCTTTTCCATGACATGAAGCACAGTTTTTTGTATAAAGTGCCAGTCCTGCCTTTGCACTGACATCACCAACAGCAACCGGATTTTTCATTGATTTAAAATTATCTGGTACAACCCATGGTTTTGGCTGGGCAACCAAAGAAACACTTATAAACATAACTGCTGAACCGATAAGAAGTAATATAAGCCTTTTCATAATCTTAGATTTAAATTTAAATATAAAGATAACAATAACCGTGCAATTTAATTTTCAAAAATTACTTTTTGTTATTCCTCTTCCGAAATATGGTAACCTGTTATGATACCCCTGAAAAGAGAGGTCGGTTTGGCTCCAAGGGTACATGTATAGATATGAATTACCATAAATATTGATAGAAGAAAACCCATTGTTATATGCAGGATATCGGTAAGAATGAGCCCGCTAATGCCGAAGATTGTTGTAATGACAATTTCAGGTAACAGTAACCCGATACCCGATATTATAAGCAAAGGCATCGCAACGTACATAGCCAGTATATAAGTAAATTTTTGAAGTGGGTTAAACTTACGTTCCTCAGTTACAGGAAATGGATGTTTTTCACCTTTAAACATCCCTTTTGAATAATATTTAAATTGCACCCTCAGATTTAATAAGAAATCTTTTCTGCTTGTCCTGTAATATCTGCCATTATTTGTCAGCAGGTTCCCGGTAACAAATAATATATAATTTAAAATCAGTACAATAGCTGCAAAATTATGCCACCTTACCGCCTTGGCAAACCCGACAACATAAGAAGCATTATCTTTATCGGTGTATTGCATACTTAAACCTGTCACAATAAGGATGAGAATCATTGCCGCGTTAATGACATGCCAGACCCTGATCCATTTTGGGTAGAGATACATTTTTTTCTTTATTTATTCTTATTTATTTCCCTGATTCTGAAAATGATGTGAAGCGCAATTATAATTATTACACCAAAAAATATAACCAAACTTAACAAGTTCAGATATTCGTTCCTGTTTGCTCCTATAACATACGATGCATTCAGGATTATACCATTAAAAAAACCGTAACGCCGATGTTCTTTAGATTCAAACTTATAAAGTGAGGCCATTAATATTGAGTTTTTTGAGTGACATTCGTTACAGAGTCTGACAGCGTCTCCTTTAGGCATGATCTGATGCGATACAGGAATATTATTATCATATTTCGTGTGGCATTCAATACATCTCACGTTGGCAAAATGTAATGCCTGATTAGGCAGCCATTCATGCTTTTGAATAATATTAATCTCAGCCTTATCACTCAGAAGCTGAAAACGACTGTAGTCAGAGTGGCAATTAAGACAGATGGCATTGTCATAGGCAATAGTCTCTTTAAGATTAGTACTATTCCTGACGGTTATCTTGTATGTATGTGGATTATGGCATTTCCAGCATGAGAATCCCTCATCCTCCATCTTGAAGTGCGTGCTTTTCTGATACTCAGTTACTATCTCTTCAAAATGATATTTTGCAAACTTCTCATCACCGCCATGACAGTCAATACAATTAAACTTTTGTTCCATTCTCAGTTCTCCCGAATGGGGAAACTTTACATATTGCTCAGAATGACAGTCTGTGCAACTGAAGCTTCGGTGATTTGATGCATAAAATTCCTTTTTAGGTATTATACGTTCTGAACACATCATGTCTCTGACCTGTTTCCCAACGGTCTCATTTGTGTATTCGTATTTTTCTTGCCCGTGACATTTGAAACAACGAATATTATCAGATTCAAATCGGGAGACAAATGTAACCGAATCCTTAACCTTATCGTTTCCTGATTTGTACAGGGAATTTCCTGAAGTAGAAAGAGAAAGTAAATTTATTAAACTCAACAGGATAATTATCCGGAACATAAAGAATTTCATTACTCTTTACTTGATGGCGTTAAAATCTAACATGAATATTAAACCCTACCAGCCATTGGCTTTTTTGGAAATCATTTGTATTGAATACAAGATTCCTTTGATTAATAATCTGATCATAGTTTGTTACAAAAATCTGGAAAGAATGCGTCGCTGTACCAATTTCCCAACCCAACGAAAGATTTGGTTTTGGCTGTATGGCAATACTTTGTTTTGTAAGCAACTGATCATATTCAACAATAAGAGAATGGGAACCGAACAAATTTGCCCGTGCACCTGCTGAAATTCCTATGTTAAGATTTTTATAACCTGCAGTGGAGTCAACATTCTGGGGCACTGAATTGAAATATGTCACTGACGGAGCTACCTGAACCGAAAACATATTATTTATTTTGCGCGCTAGGATCAGTTGAGTGAAGTAGGATAATCTGTGAATCTGCCTGAAGCTGGCGGCCGGTCCGAAATCTCCGGAAGGTTGCAAATTTGCCACGATATTGCCATAATATGAAAGTGAAACAGGCATTTTGTTATCTTCAGTTTGCCTGAGGATAAGGTATTTCCACTGAATATCCTGCAACTGATAATTCTTTGTCGTTCCGGCGCCGATCATCAACCTGTCAGTGATACCATAATTAAGCCCTATACGGGTGTTTGCCGAACCGTAGATACCAAAGAGATCATGATAATTCTCAATCGGGCTGAACCTATGACTTATTTCCAGTTCGAGACCGCCTTTGTATGGTGATTCAATTGTACTATTATCAATCAGGGTGCTTGTTCCAAAAGTAAACCGAACAGGTTTTGATGTTACCGGTTTCAGAGTATCTTCCTGCGCGAACAAAGGAGATATGAATAACGATAAAGTCAAAAGGATAAAAAGGTTTTTCATGTTATTTGGTTTTAACAGGTTAAGATATTTTTAGTTATTAAGAGCTCCCTGATTGATCCAGTAGAGAACTTCAAATTTTTGTGCATCAGTCGACCTTGGAATATGGGCTGAATTAGTGGTCATCTGATGATACAGTTTGCTTGTCTCTCCGGGAAGGGTAATATATCCCCCACTCTTAAGAGATGCGTATGATTTGCCACTCCTGAGATCAGGAAATTGAGTCTTTCCATTATGACAAGTGATACAAATGCCATTGAAAATTGGCTGAATATCAGCCTGAAAATGCCATGTTTGTTTCGGATCAACAGCAGGAGGAGAGAATGAATACTTCTCACATGAAGGAAGTCCTTCAACTGCTGCAATCAGAATTAGTGCAATAAATATCTGCCTGATCCCTTTCAATTTCTGATTCATATTTCAAATATTGTTAATTCATTCACAAAGATATCAGATTATACTGATTAATAGTTTTTTACACACCATAAATTTTGAAGTCGCGACTGCTCTTTATCATGTGAATAATTGATCTTTATCACTCACCCGGATGATATTTATTTCTTGCACAAAAATGTGCAAATATTATTAGGACAACCGTTAATTAAAAATGAAGAGACGTTGCATGCAACGTCCCTTCAAATATTCATTTATTTTGATTGTCAGAATTTATACGCATTATCTTCAATTAGTTTGTCTGCAATGTGCCGTCTTGCGTCTTTTACATTTACACATTTCACCCTTGAAAGGTTTTCAACTGCCTCAGTAAGCGTCTGACAGGATTCAGGCGTTGAAAATGAGCCGATTGCTTCAAGAGCCGATTTTCTTATAATATCGGCCGTGTCGAACAGGTTAACATCAACCATATCTTTATATAGTAATGCATTCCCTTTCAATGCCGACATCTTTTCGACTCTTAGTAAAAGAGATTCCGAAACATATGTTTCCATCATCATTTCAGCGATATTGTTGAGAACTTCCTGTTCGTCGATAAGGCCCTTGCCAAAACATTTTGATGCTCCATGAATGCAAATAAGGATAGCCTTTTTGAAGTTCTTGATATATCGTATTTTTTCCTGAAAATAATCTTCACCGGTTTTTTTATTATCGGTAATGTTGCTCAAGCCGGAATAGAGTTTTTCGGCTTCTCCAAACAGGTCGAATTCACCTTTCATTGCACGTTTCATTGCCGTATCAACAACAAGGAGACGATTTATTTCATTTGTACCCTCAAAAATTCTGTTGATTCTTGAATCGCGATAACCTCTTTCCACTGCCATCTCAGCTGAGTAACCCATACCACCATGTATCTGAACTGCCTCATCAGCAACATAATCAAGCATTTCGGAACCAACCACCTTCAGTATAGCTGCTTCAACGGCATAGTGACTTATTGCTTCGATGGATGCCCTGCCATAATCACCACAATCTACTGTCAGCGTTTTCATAAGGTTATCGATATCGTTGCTCACTCTGTATACAGCTGATTCTGAAGCAAAAAGACGAATAACCTGCTCAGCCATCTTGTACTTTATGGCTCCAAATCTCGATATTAATCCTCCAAACTGTTTTCTTTCATTGGCATATTTTACTGAATCATTAATCGCTTTTTTAGCAGCGCCTATGACATTGGCTCCAAGCTTAAGACGCCCCATATGAAGTATACTCAAAGCAATCCTGAAACCTTCTCCCCTTTTGCCAAGCAGATTCTCCACCGGTACTTTGACATCATTGAAATAGATCTGTGCTGTTGAAGATCCCTTAATTCCCATCTTGTGCTCATCGGGTCCGATAACCACACCCGGATACCTGGTCTCTACTATAAATGCACTAAGCACCCTGTCGGTATCAATCTTTGCAAATACTACGAGCGTGTCTGCAAATCCTGCGTTTGTGATCCACATCTTCTGACCGTTAAGGATATAATGTTTCCCGTCTTCACTTAATTTAGCGTTTGTTTTACCGGAGTTTGCATCACTCCCCGCACCTGGTTCAGTTAGACAGTATGCTCCGATAAGTTCTCCTGTAGCCAGTTTTGTTACGTAACGCTCCCTCTGATCTTTGTTCCCATAATACATGATGGGTAAAGTCCCGATGCCACAATGTGCCATGTATGCTACTGAAAATGAATAGCCGGCGCCTGTTTTTTCAGCCACAAGCATCTGCGTCACAAATGATTGTCCGAATCCCCCAAACTCTTCAGGAATCGATATCCCCATCAATCCGAGTTCCCCAGACTTTTTAAGGATAATTTTCATAAGTTCCCTGTCGCTTTTCTCAACCTTTTCCAGATTGGGATATACTTCAGCTTCAAGAAAGTCGGTGCATGTTTGGGCAATCATTCGTTGTTCCTCATTGAATTCTTCAGGAATAAAAATATCTTTCGAGTCAACTTCCTTTACAAGAAATTCACCACTTTTCAAGAGTTTGTTGTTTTCCATTGTTTTAAAAAATTATTTGGACTAATCTATAAATCAATCGATTGAGCAATAAGTTCAGCAATGTCAAGGTTTCTGATCTCCTGTTCTTTGTTTTTATACTTCAGGCCATCCGTAAGCATTGTCATACAAAACGGACAGGCTGTGGCAATTACTTTAGCATCGGTTTTCAGGGCATCTTCTGTTCTCTCTATAAAAACTTCCTTGTCGCCTTTTTCAGCCTCTTTGAACATCTGAGCTCCACCAGCTCCGCAACATAATGCAAAACTTTTAATCCTGTGCATTTCGACTAAATTGCCTGTCAGCTTTTTAAGGATATTTCTTGGTTCGTCATAAATGTCATTTGCTCTTCCAAGATAACATGGATCATGGTAAGTTATTGATACATTGTTTAATGAGGCCTCATCAATCTTCAATTTACCTTCTTCAATATTCGTATTAAGAAACTGAAGATAGTTGATAACTTCATATTTGCCGCCGAGATCCGGATATTCGTTTTTAAAGACATTGAAACAATGCGGGCAGATGGTTATTATTTTTTTTACATCGTACATTCTGAATAGCTCAATAACCTGCAGCGCCTGCATCTGATAAAGCATTTCATTACCTGCACGCCTTGCCGGATCGCCCGTGCATGTCTCTTCTTTCCCTAGAACGGCATAACTGACATTAAGATGGGAGAGGATTTTTGCAAATGCCCTTACAACTTTTTTATATCTGTCATCAAAAGCTCCGGCACAGCCTACCCAGAAAAGGTATTCGGGTTTCTCTCCTCCTGCAAAAAGGTCTGCCATTACAGGAACTTCAATTCTCCGGGTTTCCATTTTTTTTCTTTTTTTTTATTCTTATTGATCCATTTTCCCCTTTTGTGGTACTTTGTGAAGCACTTTGTGTCCTTTGTGGTTAAGGAAATATTTTTTACCACGAAGGTACACTAAGGTAACACTAAGGTTCACAAAGGATATTCTAAACGTGATGAGTTTTCATTTCCAAATCTTTTGCCCACAGCATCCGGTCTTCTGCTGAATATTGCCACGGGGCACCGTTATTTTCTATATTATTAAAAAGAGCTTTGATCTCCCCGGGAGCTGACGCTTCTTCCATCACAAGATATCTTCGCATATCGACTATCAGTGTCGGATGATTTATATTGATGGGGCACTCTTTAGCACACGCATTGCAGGTTGTGCAAGCCCAGAGTTCTTCCTCTGAAATATAATCCCTTAAAAGAGACCGGTTATCATTAAAATCCCTTCCGTTTTTAATCATTAACGGACCTTTCTCTTTCATTCGGGCCCGGAGGTCCATCATCACTTTTCTTGGTGATAATTTCTTGCCTGTTATATTGGCCGGGCAGACTGAAGTGCATCTCCCGCATTGTGTGCAGGCCAGCGAATCGAAATAGTTTTTCCAGGAAGCATCTTCGGCATCCTTTACACCAAACCGTTCAGGAGGTAGATCGGAAGTGGCTGCAGCGAAAGCTGTATTCGGATCAAGCATTAGCTTAACTTCTCTGCTAACATTGTCCATATTTGGGAGTTTCCCCAGCGGATCAAGTCTTGACAGGAATACATTTGGTATTGACAGGAACACATGAAAATGCTTGGAATACGGTAAAATGTTTGCAAAGAGAAATATCAGAAGAATGTGTGTCCACCATGATGCTTCATACATTAATCTGAAGCTTTCTGCCTGTCCATGGGTAATGAATCCCGCTATAACACTGCTTACAGGGAACAGTCCAACCGTTGGCTCCCCTGTAATTGACTTATATTCAATATATCCTGTGTTCATTGCAAGAAGTGAGATCATTAAAAGCAGGATTATTGAAAGAGCAATATTTGCATCGATATGAGTAATTTTTTTCATCTCGATTCCTTCAAATCTCTTAATATGAAAGAAGAGCCTGCGGCTCAGGAAAATGACTATTGATATGGCAACAAGCAGTGCAAAAATATCCCCTGAAGCCATAATTATATTATAAACCGGCCCCAGGAATTTTAAAACCCTGACAGTACCTGTAAGACCATCAATAACCATTTCAATGCTACCAAAAATAATAATGCAAAAGCCCCAGAAGACAAAGGCATGGAACATTCCTATAACAGGCCGGCGGAATATTTTTGTCTGACCAAAGGCAACGGTAATCATGACATTTATCCTTTTCCCAATGTCTTTTATAGGGAATGCAGGTCTGGTAAATTTGAAAAAACTGACAATTCTGCTAATTGTGTAAGCAAATGCCCCTAAGGTTACCAGGAGAGTAATTGCAAATATTAATTGTGTTGTCATATTGATTTTCTTCGTTATACCCCGACCCCAAGGGGAGCGAAGAAAATCAATTTACTCCCCTTGNNAAAATCAATTTACTCCCCCTGGAGATGGGGTAAATAAATTGATTTTCAAGCGACTTGTGGCAGGGGGTTAACAATTGTCTATATAAAATTATTTTTTTATCTCTTTTACTGCTTCCACGAGCTTTGGAAGAACTTTCATTGCATCACCAACTATTCCATACTGTGCTGCCTGAAAGATCGGAGCATCTTTGTCGCTGTTTATGGCAACAATAAATTTTGATGAACTGATACCTGCCAGATGCTGTGTTGCACCGGAAATACCCACTGCAATATAGAGATTCGGAGCAATGATTTTACCAGTCTGCCCGGTATGCTCTTCATGGGGTCTCCAACCTTCATCCGACACCGGACGTGAACACGCAGTAGCTGCTCCAAGCAGGTTAGCAAGCTCAACCAGAGGAGGCCAGTTATCGGGCGACTTCATGCCCCTTCCGCCTGATACAACTATATCTGCATCAGTCAAAAGTACCCTACCTGATTGTTTCTGAACATCTTTCAATACTGTTTTCAATAATGATCCGTCGACAGAAGGAGTCAGATTCTCAATAGTTGCTTTGGCTGGTGTTTCAACCAGGTCAAAAGAGTTCTGCGCCAGCGTAAGTATTTTAATATCCGATTTGATAACCAGATGAGCAAAAGCATTCCCTGAATATGTCCTTTTATAAACGGTGAAAGGATCAAGATTTAATGGTAATCTGCTTATACCAGAACCTATGCCGGCTTTAAGACGAACAGATAATCTGGGAGCAATTGCTTTGCCCGTATTATTATTCGAGATTATTATGATGGATGCATTTTCTTTTCCCGAAATCTCAGCGATAACGCTTGTATAGGCCTGACTATCAAACACTGCAAGCTGCTCATTATTAATACTTATAATCTTTGTGGCTCCATAATTGCCAAGTTTTAATAATTCGCTCTCATCAACCTTTCCGATTGACACCGCTGTCACAGTTGTGTTTAGCATTTTTGCAACACCTGTTGCATAAGATACCAGTTCAAATGAAAGTTTCTTAAATTTTCCGTCCCAATTCTCGGTATAGACTAATACTGACATATTGTTTTGATTTACTGCTTTTTAACTAATTATCAGATTACTTTTGCCTCATTCAGCAAAAGATCAAGAAGTTGAGCCGGGTTATCGGCATCAACAAATTTACAAGCTGCGCGTGTTGAAGGTTTTTCAAATTCCACAATCTGAGTCAATGGATCAACAGCGACCGGCTCAACTAATTTTATGGGTTTCGACCTGGCTATCATAATACCTCGCATAGCTGCTATTCGTGGCTCTTTGGCAATACCCTTCTGGACAATGGCGACAAATGGTGCCGGAACTGTCACAACTTCTTTCCCTCCATCTATTTCCCTGATCATTACCGGTTGTCCGTTTTCAAATTTTATGGATGACACGGCTGAAACTGAAGGAATCCTCAGGAATTCAGAGATCATACCTCCAACAGCCGAACCATTGAAATCGCTTGATTCGATACCACAAATAATCAGGTCAAACTGTTCCTTTTTAACCACTTCGGCTATCTGATATGCTACAAACCATGCATCAGATGACGTGGCATTTACTCGTATTGCATCATCAGCTCCGATAGCCAGGGCTTTCCGGATTGTTGGCTCTGAGGCAGCGGTACCGACATGAATGACAGTAACAGATTTTATTCCGTTTGCAACGTCATCCTTAAGTTCGAGGGCACGGGTAAGTGACAATTCATCCCATGGGTTTATAACCCANNGTTGTGTCTGGAACATTACTTATACAAACCAGAATTTTCATATAAGATTGATATTAGTTAATTAACTTATTATTAATTGTTTATAAAATCCATTTTATACTTTCAACTCATTGAGGCGGCAAATATAATAATTTATGCTTCACAATCAAATCATGCAAATATCATTCTTTATGTACATTCGAAATGTAATTCAGATCTAACTAGCTATATTTCTTATTATTATTCAATCATAATTTTATAAATATTTATTTCAGTCGAAAGATAGAATCATGTTAAAAAGAAGCTTCCCGCAGATAACGCTGATCTACACAGATCCAAACGTTCCTATCTGCGATATCAGCGGGGAAAAAATTGTATTATTTCCCTATAATTGTCTCCATCCGGGGGTTAAAGGTGCATATCAAAAAATGTTTGATTTATCTCCAATAATATCAATTTAAGATTTAAATTCGCAACGCCAAAACCATATAAATTTATAGGAATTCCAAGTTGAACAAACAGGTAAAAATATACATTGCAGTTGTGTTATCAATGATCTTCTGGTCATTTTCGTTTATCTGGTTCAAAGTTGCCAATAAAACATTTCATCCTATCACAATTGTCTTTATAAGGCTTCTGTTTTCGACAATACTTTTCCTAATGCTGGCTTTATTTGAACCGTTCTTTTACTTTCTTGGTGAGAGTTTCGGGCTTACTTACGTTTCGGCTACTGTATGTTCAGTGCTTATAGCAACAATACCGGTTTTTGCAACAATAGGTGCATGGCTGATATTTAAAGAAAAGCTGAAAGCAATAAATTATGCAGGAATAATATTGTCTTTTATGGGAGTATTGGTGTTTATCCTTAATACCGATGGAAGCTTATCATTCAATATTAAAGGATTAGGGCTACTGACACTTGCGGTTCTATCGGCTGTAGGTTATAATCTGACTTTAAGCCATCTGATCGAAACATACACTCCTGTATATATTGTAAATGTTCAGAATTTGATCGGGGCAACTCTCTTTCTGCCACTCTTCCTGATATTCGATTTTAAACATTTTATCTCTACCCCTTTCACTTTTAATATGTTCAAGCCGATAATCGAACTTTCTATCTTTGCATCTTGTGGCGCTTTCATACTCTTCGCCTACTCAGTTAAAAACATGGGCATCACCAAAGCAAATGTTTTTTCAAATTGTATTCCTGTATTCACTGCTTTCTTCTCCTTCATCCTGATGGGCGATAAACTGACAGTTCAGAATATTGCCGGGATGGCCATAATAATAGCCGGCCTGTTTATGTCGCAGATGAATGGCTCGAATAAGAGTATTGATGAAGCTCTCACTCTTACCGGTAAAACTGCCTGACCAGCATCAGATAGTTATATATAGTTCATTAATACTAATTTACATATTCTCTCCGTTTATGTAAATCATGCTATATTTGAGGTGCATCTGTTGTTATGAATAAAAAAGTCCTGAATTTTGTCATATTCATCGTAATTATGTCACCTTCCTTTTCTCAAACGGGCGGTGATAATATATACGAGTTCCTGAACCTTACACATTCCGGACTTGTCTCGTCACTTGGAGGGACAAATGTATCATTATCAGGAAACGATCTCAACCTTGCATATCACAATCCGGCTCTTCTTAATTCAGGAATGAACAAGAGCCTTGCATTAAACTACGTCAATTATTTCGCCGGAATAAATTACGGGCTTGCCATGTACTCCAGATCATTTCCCGGAACAGGAAATTTTGCAACTGGTGTGACATATATTAATTATGGCTCTTTCACGGAGACAGATGCCTCAGGAACAATTACAGGTAGCTTCAGCGCAGCTGAATATGCTCTCTCATTTATATATTCACATCAGATTGATTCACTTCTTTCAATAGGAGTTAACTTTAAACCCGTATTATCCCAACTCGAGAAATACACTTCTCTTGGATTCGCATTTGATATCGGTGCATCATGGCATAACAGCACCAATCTTTTTTCAGCAGGCATGGTAATTAAAAATGCCGGGTATCAGGTTACTACCTATGCAGGTGAACCACGTGAGAAACTACCTTTTGAGATACAGGCCGGTATTTCACAATCTCTGGCCCATGCTCCATTCAGATTTTCATTAACACTGAGACATCTTGAAAAATTCGATCTTACATATCAATACCAGGATCCTGTTTCAACCGGAGAAAATATGGCTTCATCCGGTTTTCTCGAGAATTCCATGAGACATGTCATTCTTGGAGTTGAACTTATTCCCCATAAAAGCTTCTATTTAAGTGCAGGATACAACTACCAGAGAAGAAAAGAGTTAGAAATCGATTCAAAAGCCTCAGCTGTAGGTTTTTCATGGGGTTTCGGTATTAATACCTCATTCCTGAATATCGAGTTTGGCAGAGCGACATATCATCTTGCAGGTTCCTCAACTAATGTTTCAATAATTGCCAGACCTGATCTTTTTTATAAAAAGAACAGAAATTAACGCGGTTTATTTATCACCTTTGTAAAGTTTTTACCCCCCAAGCCCCTAGATCGGGGGCTTTTAAAAAGTTCAATCCAAGACCATGTCAGTGGTTAATGTGCTGAATAATAGGAGGGTATGAAGATATTACATTATGAAGTATCAACCAAAACAAATTATTTAAACCCCCCATATGGGGGGTTGGGGAGTAAAAATATGGATAAAAAACTAATCATAGCAATCGACGGGTATTCGTCGTGCGGAAAGAGCACTTTTGCAAGATTAATTGCAAAAGAACTGAACTATATCTTTATTGATAGCGGAGCGATGTATCGTACCGTAACGCTCTTTTGCATGAGAAGAAAATATATCAATATCACCGGGTTAAATACAACCGGAATCCTTTCCGAACTTAAAGATATTCATATTGATTTTGTTTTTAATCCCGATCGAAACGAATATGAGACCTTTCTGAACTCCGAGAATGTTGAAGAGGAAATAAGGAGTATGGAAGTGACTTCCTTCGTGAGCAGAATAAGTCAGATGCCTGAAGTAAGAGCCAGGATGGTTGAGTTACAGAGACAGATAGGTGTTTCAAAAGGAATTGTAATGGATGGCAGGGATATCGGTACAGTTGTTTTTCCGAATGCAGATATAAAAATCTTCATGACAGCTTCCATTGATATCAGGGCCAAAAGAAGACACATCGAGCTGAAGAGCAGAGGAGTGAACATCGATTTTGAAGAAATTAAAAGAACTATTATTGCCCGGGATATTGCTGATGAAAACAGGGATATAAGCCCGCTCAGAAGAGCTGATGATGCTATTATCCTCGATAACAGCAGAATGACTGTCGATGAACAGATGGTATGGATAAAAGAGATCATTGACAAGAAGAGAAATGGTAGTTGAGATTGATAAACAGTCGGGGTTTTGTTTCGGAGTACGAAATGCCGTTGAGATAGCAGAAAAAGCTCTTCTTAACGGGGAGAAGGTTTTTTCTCTTGGCCCGATAGTTCATAATGATAAGGAGGTGGACCGGCTTACTTCTCTCGGCCTTGCATCTATAGATTACGAGATGTTCAGAAATCTGAAGGATTGCAAAGTACTCATCAGGGCTCATGGAGAACCACCGGAAACATATTTAATTGCTGAAAAAAATAATTTGACAATAATTGAGGCTACATGTCCGATAGTAAAAAGACTGCAATCCAAAATCAGAGAGACTTGGATCGGAACAAAAGAAGGTGACGGTCAAGTTGTGATTTTTGGCAAACCCGGCCATGCTGAGGTAGTCGGATTACTTGGCCAGATTAATAATGAGGGCATCCTTGTATCGGGACCTGATGATTTCAGGAAAATCGACATTTCCAGGCCCGTATATCTTTTTGCTCAAACAACCATGAGCGTTAAAGAATACAGAAGCCTGATAGATATTCTGCGTACCAAGATGGAAGAACACGGTATTTCGGATACTTCTAAAAATCTTATAATAAACAACACTATATGTGGTCAGGTCTCAAATCGAGAACCACATCTTAAAGCATTTGCTAAAAAACACGATACAATAATTTTTGTCAGCGGACGGGAAAGCTCTAATGGCAAGATGCTCTATTCAGTCTGTAAAAATGTCAATCCAAATACTCATTTTGTTTCCAGTGATGAAGAACTCAATAAATCGTGGTTCAAAGGGAAGAACTCAGTAGGGATCTGCGGAGCGACTTCGACGCCTAAATGGCTAATAGAAAACATAAGAGATATCATTTCAAATATCTGACTATTGGAATGTTCCGTCATTTGTAAGGCTAAATTAATTGTATTACATTTGTGCCTTATTTTACAATAATTATTTATGGGAAAAATTAAGAGAATCGGGGTACTGACATCAGGAGGAGATGCCCCGGGAATGAATGCAGCAATCCGTGCCGTTGTACGGACTGCAGTTTATAACGGACTGGAAGTAATGGGAATACGTCAGGGTTACCAGGGGATGATAGATGCAAATTTCATACCTATGCAGTCATCCAGTGTAAGCGATATTATACAGAGAGGCGGAACAATACTAAAAACTGCAAGATGCGAAGAGTTCAGGTCATCTGAAGGAAGACTGAAAGCATATAATAACCTGAAGGAAGCTCAGATTGATGGAGTCGTGGTAATAGGCGGGGACGGATCATTTACCGGTGCCAGAATATTTAACGAAGAATATGATATACCTTTTGTCGGTATCCCTGGAACAATCGATAATGATATTTATGGTACAGATTATACTATCGGGTACGATACTGCTCTGAATACTGTGGTTGAAGCAGTTGATAAAATAAGAGATACTGCCAGCGCTCATAACCGGATGTTTTTTGTTGAAGTGATGGGTGCAGAAGCAGGATTCATAGCTCTGTATAGTGGGATTGCTACAGGGGCAGAAGCAATCATCATCCCCGAAATCAAGGGAGCGGAACAAGATCTGAAAGCGATGATAGATGCCGGTAATACCCGCAAGAAAACAAGCAATATTATTATAGTTGCAGAAGGCCATCAGGAAGGAGGTGCATTTGCAATGGCTGAGAAGGTGAAAAATGATTATAAGGATTATGACGTGAGGGTCTCAGTTCTGGGACATCTGCAACGCGGAGGTTCTCCATCCGCAAGTGACAGGGTTAATGCAAGCCGTCTTGGACATGCCGCAGTAGAAGCCTTGATTGATGACCAGAAGAGTGTAATGGTTGGGATAATGAACGGGGAGATCACACTAGTACCTTTTCGCAGAGCGGTAAAACTTCATAAGGATGTGAATCACAGTCTTGTGGATTTAGCTAAAATATTGTCGGTTTAGAAAAATTTATTGTATGTCTTCATCAAAAGTATACTTTACTAACCTAAGGGCAAAACCTTCACAAAACCTTTTTAAAAAACTTGAAGCNNCATTTCGGAGAACCCGGAAACCTTGCCTACCTGAGGCCTAATTATGCCGCACGCATGGTCAAGTTTTTAAAAGCAAAAGAGGCTATTCCATTTCTGACTGATTGCAACACGCTTTATTTTGGAAGACGTTCAAATGCACCAATGCATCTTGAGGCTGCTTTTGAAAATGGATATAACCCTCTGACAACAAATTGCCCGGTAATAATCGGTGATGGGATAAAAGGAACTGATTACCGCGAAATTGAATTGAATCTGGAATACAGTAAGACAGCTAAAATCGGAAGCGCTATAGCCGATTCTGATGTAATTATTTCAATGAACCATTTCAAAGGACACGAAATGACCGGATTTGGCGGAGCTCTGAAAAACCTCGGGATGGGTTGTGCTTCGGTAGGTGGAAAACTCTTTCTCCATTCCGGTTCTTCACCTGAGATCTTTGAAGCGAATTGTACGGGATGCAGGGTATGTGAGAAATATTGTGCCCACGATGCTGTAGCAGTTGGTAAAGACAAAATAGCACATATTAATTATGTTAATTGCGTAGGGTGCGGACAGTGTGTCGCTGTATGTCAGTACGATGCTGCCAGAGTTGTATGGCAGAACTCTTCCGAAACAGTCTGTAAAAGAATTGCTGAATATTCATTGGCTGTTATAAAAGACAAACCATCTTTCCATATTAATTTCATAATAAATGTCTCGCCCGATTGTGATTGCTGGGGATTCAACGATTATCCTCTGGTACCCGATCTGGGAATAGCAGCTTCATTTGATCCGGTTGCTCTTGATCAGGCAAGTGCCGATCTTGTAAAAGCAGCTCCGGTTCTAGCAGGGAGCAGAATCTGCGATGACCATAATGAGAGTGACATGACCGGAGAAGATAAATTCAGGAAAGCACATCCCGATACTTACTGGCAGGCCGGACTGGAACATGCAGTAAAGATAGGGCTCGGAAATACAGAATACGAATTAATAACTCTTTAAAAACAACAAGTTAAAACCTATTGCCACAAAGACACCAGGGTAAACTGAAACCTTATTTGTAAATATAAATATCTGGTGAATCTTTGTGCCTTAGAGCCTTGGTGACCAAAACATACCATCGGAAATCATTCAATGTATTTATGAACGCTAAAGTAAGTACCGCCCGTCTCTCGATAGTATCCAACACACTTCTCATTGTGATGAAACTGGTTGTTGGGCTTATCAGTGGCTCTGTGAGCATCTTGTCTGAAGCTATTCATTCCTCAATGGATTTGATTGCAGCAATCATTGCCTTTTTTTCTGTAAGGGTTTCCGATAATCCTCCCGATACAAGACATCCCTACGGACATGGTAAAATTGAAAATATTTCAGGAGTTATTGAATCACTTTTGATTTTTCTTGCTGCTGTCTGGATCATTATAGAAGCTATGAAAAAGCTCTTAGGGGAGAAGATCGAGCTTGATTCAATTGCTTTTGGCTCCATTGTGATGTTCCTCTCAGCAATAGTCAATACCTTTGTTTCACGAAGATTGTATAAGGTAGCACGGGCTACAAAATCAGTGGCGCTTGAAGCTGACGCCCTCCATCTGAAAACTGACATTTTCACTTCGCTTGGGGTTGCAATTGGACTTGGTCTTATAATAGTTACTGGTATTAACTGGTTGGACCCGGTTATTGCAATACTGGTTGCATTGTTCATAATAACTCAGGCATATCAGTTACTGAAGAAAGCTTTTACTCCTCTTCTTGATACGGCATGGAGTAATAATGAGATTGAGGAACTTAAAAAGAAATTAAACAGCCTTAACGTAAGTTATCACGATCTTCGTACAAGAGTGGCAGGAAATTATCGTTTCGTTGATATTCATATTCAGATTCCTGAATATGTTACAGTTGGAAACGCACACAAATACTGTGACAAAATAGAGAATGAGCTTACGACGGTTTATGAAAATTTGACAGTGACAATTCATGTGGAACCAAGTTAAAGGATTCTCCCAGGCTTCTTCCTGTACACCCCGGCCACATCATTCTTGGCTTTTTCACGCTCTTTTATTATTTGTATCAGCTCTTTTCCTTCCAGCCTGAACTTTTCCGGATTTTCCGGATTATTAAGATAAAGTAAGGTGCCGGCATCAAGACCCTTTTCAATCAATACATATTTTTCATTCGATTCACCGAGAAGAACTATCTGTTTGATGCCTTTTTTGGTGTATACAAATGGAATACTATCAACTCCTGCCTGTACACATTCGACAGGAATATAAATTGCATCTTTCACAGTACTTACAATAATTTTATTGCCGGTTGTCATAGATGGTCTGAGCGCAAGGTCGGACCCTTCTACTTTAATCTGAACCTCAAATACTTTATCATCCGAATTAAGCAATTTTTCACCGACATTAGCGACAAATGATACTGTACCGGTATACATTTTCTTGGGAAAAGCATCTATTGTAATATTTACATTCTGGCCAATTTTCATTTTACTTACATCAATCTCATTTACATAAGTTTTTGAAAGCATCGAAGTGAGATCAGGAAGTGTTGCTACTACCCTGTCGAAAGGATCGATCATTGATCCTACCTTCCTTTTATTACCCGACCACTCCCTTTTATAGATAACCATACCCGGCGCCGGCGCTTTGACTGTAAATTCCGACAGCACTTCCTCTATATCCTTAACTCTCCTTGATACCTTTTTAACCCAGTAATTCTGATTTATTATGTCAGTCTTGTTCTGAGCTAATATCTGAGTATAACTCCTTTGCAACTGTTCAAAACTCCTCTGGGATTTATCAAGTTCAATTTCTGCCTGCCTGATCGTAGTTGGCGGTTCATATTTCGAATTATGCAGAGTCATTACGGCCTCCTGAACGATAAAACGCTGGTTTTTAATTCCATCCCTTAAGTCATTAAGCACCACCGCTGAGTCGAGTAATTTCATATCCAGATTTGTCTGTCTTGTGGTCAGTAAATCCTGTGCATCCTTTAGGCTATTATTTAAATCGGTGCGATCAAGTGTGGCTATATAGTCTCCTTCCTTCACTACTGTACCTTCGGGTATCAAGTCCTGAATTTTGATATTAAAGAACCTGATATCACGTCCCATCGCAATCTCAGGTCCTTTAATATCAACGGATTTTTCAGCCAACAATTCACCAGCTGAAATAACAGATATCTCAAACTGCCCCTTCTGAACTTTGGTGTAAAATTCATTGGTAGTCCTCTTTGAACCGATCCTGTTCAGGGCAAATAAAAGTATAAATGCTGCTGCAATAACAATACTTGTAGTATAAAGAGTCTTCTTCATCTTATCCGATCAACTAAACGCTCATTATATAAATAGAATATTAATCAGCGAAATTATAAAAATAACCCGTTGGAATATTCCATCTTAATCATTTAAAAAAATTTTAAAAAAAACTCTGTCAGGGATGAAATATATAAAGCAAGGCATCGCACCACTATCATATATGTAAGGACTGCTGCCTTTGTTCTCCGACAAAGAGACTGAGATAAACTTTAAGGTGACCTACCATCTTCTACTTTTTACTTACTGCGAATCTTTCGAGGAAATCAAATTCGCTTTTATGGAGACTGGGTTTTAACTGGGATTGATCTCCGATTTCCATTATGTTTCCTGTAGATTTATCATATTTCTTCCACTCAGGTACGCTATTGCCATTCGGATCGCTATCCTTGTTCACCCAGTAATTGTTCATAGTTTTCTCCACTGCATAATCTATGTCTCTCCAGGGGCGTTTCCATAGGTGAAGAGTATGAAGTGCATAAGGTACCTCCGAAGTATGGAATGCACCGTAATTTGGAAAACCTGGTTTATCCATCGGAACATGAGTGAACTGATAGATAAATGCCTGGTTTTTGCTGAATCCTGCCCAAAGATGTGCAGGAAGTGCAGCAAATTGCATAAGATTTAATTCCTTCAGCGATGCAGCAATCTCTTCATCAGTATTCCCAGGGAAAATCTTCAAATACTCCTCAGCCTTGTCGCCGTAATTTTTAATGGCCTGCTCTTTGTACTTTTCAGGCGTCAATTTCTGATCGCCAAAAAGTGACCCGTCACCGCTAACCCACCCTGCCATAATTGCGACATCATTAAACTTGCCGTTTCTGAATGCAGCAAATACATCAGCAGGAATTACATATCCATCAGCAACAACATCAAAGTTGCCTCCAGTGTCAATAAGTTCCTGCGCTGATTTTTGCCTTAATTCTGCAATATTTGAAGCTTTCATTTTTGCCATGAAGGCGAGACCCGATTTTTCAGCATCAGCAAGAGTACTGTTCATCCAACTATTGAGGATTCCCCCACTTTCGGCTATGGCACCATGGAAAAGACCACTGGCGAGTGGTTATGCAACCAGTGCACAAACGCTCATTGATCCTGCCGACTGACCAGCTATTGTGACCTTCTGAGGATCACCACCAAATGCCTCTATATTCTTACTGATCCATTGGAGTGCGGCTACCTGGTCAAGAAGCCCCCAGTTCCCTGAAACCTTTGCAGCCGATTCACTGGTAAGCTCAGGGTGTGCCAGGAATCCAAATACACCAACCCTGTAATTAATGCTGACAAATATGACACCTTTTTTTGACATCTCTTCTCCGTCATATACCGCACAGGCTGCAGACCCTGATGAGAATCCTCCTCCGTAAATCCAGACAAACACAGCCAGCTTGTCTTTGGCAGTCTTTGCCGGAGTCCCTATATTAAGATAAAGACAGTCTTCACTCAGGTTTTCAGGAGGTGTTATGAATTCTTCTGTCCACATCATGAACGGTTCAGGCTTCCTTTGCATCGGACTTGCAGAAAATTTTTCACATTTCAGCACTCCGGTCCAGCTTTTTGTCGGCTGAGGGGCTTTCCAGCGCAGATCCCCAACCGGTGGAGCTGCAAAAGGGATTCCTTTGAATATGCTGATATCGCCATTTTTATAACCTGATACAAGCCCGTTTTCAGTTTGAATAACAGATAATTGAGCTGATATTTTAAGTGAACAGAAGACAATAGCAAAAAATAGAAATACCAGGCGATGATTTATTGAGTTTTTCATGTTTGATGATTTAAGAATAATGATGACTAAGATATATTTTATACTTCAGATATTATTCCTCTCATAAACTCTTAAGTCAATTTTGCGTTTTCCGTTGCAAATTCGGTCCCTGCGTACCCTTATTTTCAAAAGTCTTTCAAGTTAATTATTTGATAGATAAAATTCAAGTGTAACATGGATCTTGTATCTTTATGACACAATTTTTAACAATGATTGAATAATTAAAATTTTTCATTATGTCACTTACCGAGAAAATTTCCAGTGATCTGATAACCGCAATGAAGGCTAAAGATAAAGTTGTGCTTGAGGCGATTCGAGCTGCAAAAACCGCATTTACTATTGCCAGAACAGAGAAAAGCGGAGATACTGTCCTTACTTCTGAAGAGGAATTGAAAATTATCCAGAAATTGGTTAAACAGAGAAGGGAATCGGCAGCCATCTATAAAGAGCAGAACAGACCTGACCTGTATGAAAAAGAGGTCGCTGAAGCTGATATTCTTGAAAAGTATCTGCCTGCAAAAATGAGCGAGGAAGAACTTCTGAATATTATAAAGGGAATTATAATACGTGTCGGCGCAAAATCACCTGCCGATATGGGTAAGGTTATGGGTGTTGCCACTAAGGAACTGGCAGGAAAAGCTGATGGAGAAGAGATATCGGCAAAAGTGAAACAATTGCTAGGTTCATAGAGTACTTCACCAGATATTTCTGTTAAAAGATTACTTCTTTGGACTTACTGGAATATTTTAGAAGTGATTTAAATGTTGAACTCCATTTAACCACAAAGTTCACAAAGGGTTTACGGAGGCCGGAAATCCCATATAAAAATTTAATCGTTTGTTAAATTTAACAAACGATTAAATTTTAATTAATAGTTAAAAGTACAAAAACAGGATTCCTGTATCTGATTAAACTAAAATAATTACAAGGATAATAACCAAAAGAAGGGCACCACCACCGTACCACATCCCATATCCTCTGTGTCTGGTTTCAACAACAATCTGAGTTGTTGCCCTCAGATCTTTCTTCGAATCATTGGTTGCTTTATTTATTATATTCGTTTTAGACAGATTATCTGTCTCTGCGCGCCTGTTCATGCGACTTAGTTCCTCGTTTGACAATTTAATTTCCCGGGTGTTTAAAACTGCTGGTTTTTCAGAATCCTTTTTCGGATTACTCAAACCTGCAAATGCTGTAGTGCTTAATACAAATAGTATTAAAAAACCAAGTAACAGATTCTTTTTCATAATGTAAATTTTTGATTATTAGTTAAAAAGCAAAATTACATGCCCTGGAACCGGAATATGTTACATAATTATATAATTAAGTTGCATAGTTCGTATATTGTCATCTTACTTCACATTTCCCTTTTCTTTTCAACTTCGACTATAATTCATATTATGCAGCTTGGTCTTACAGTCCTGCGGTCTTGAGATTATTTGGATGGAATGATTTGGATTATGCTATCAAGTTCTTTAGCCATGGAAAGCCTGAACTTCTCAGATTCTCACTCAGTAATTTGGCGGTTTTACACTCTTTGGTATTGCTTTCATCACATATCTCTGATGGCTGAAGTAATATTTTTGCTTTTAATTCACTTTATGTTTATTTTTGGTAATATAAATTCCAATGAGTTGAATTATACTTATTTACAAAGCTGAATAGAATGAAACTTTCAGTAACATTCCGTTTATTGCTAATTTTATTCCTCTCTCTGTCTTCAGCCTGCTCAACTACAAGGATTGTCCGTGAATTTCACGATCCGGTAAAGTTAAACTCATCACAGATCCATAACAAAAGTATCAAAGTTCATATGACCGATGGTTGTCTTTACCTTCTTGATTCACTAAAGTCCGGCGGTAGTATCGATTCTGTTTCAGGTTACGGATCTTATTATAATCAATACAGGGAGCTCATCAAAGCCAATAAATCATCAACCGGCTACTATTATGGACCACCATTTAAAATTCCAATGTCAGGGGTAGCATTATTTGAAACAAACGATGCAACTGGGTTAAGAGGCAAAGTGGTAGCTATGACCTTGATCGGAGTACCAACCTTGATTGTAAGTATCTATTGCATAATAAATCCAAAAGCATGTTTCGGTTCATGTCCGACTTTCTATGCGTGGGATGGTAAAGATACCAGCCTCATGGCAGAGGGTTTTTCATCGAGTATACTCCGGTCTCTCGAGAAAAGAGATATAGATATGCTCTACAGGGCCAGATCCACCGGCAGCACATTTAATCTCAAGGTAACAAATGAGGCTCTTGAAACTCACATTATAAGATATGCAGACCTGCTGGTGTTTCCTCGTTCTGATTGTGAAAGAATATTTGCAACTGAGGATGGAAACTTTTTCAGAATATCAGATATCAGAAGCCCTTCAAGTTGCACAGCTCCTGAGGGCGATTGTATGGAAAAGGTGGAACTGATGGATAACAGTGAACGAGTCTCTGAAGCAGATCCAAAAAACCTTATTCAAAAGGAATATGTTGAACTTGAATTCAAATCTGTTCCTGATGGTGAGACTGGTCTGATTATTGGTAGCAGACAGACCTTCATGACAACTTATCTTTTCTACCAGAGCCTGGCTTACCTTGGTAATTCAGCTGGTAATTTTGCTGCAAGGATTGAAAGTGGTGACAGCTCCCTTCTGAAACGTGTAAATAAGGTTTGGGATCTGCTGGGTGGTATTGAAGTATCAGTATACGATGCAAACGGAAAATGGATAAAAGCGGGCGAAATAAGGGAGATGGGGCCCATAGCATCCGATATACATCTGATAAAATTACCTGAAACAGGAACAAAGCCTGTTAAAGTAAGATTAGAACTTACAAAAGGGTTATGGAGAATTGACTGGCTGGCCCTTGCCAGACTGGACCAGCCTGTAGAACCAATAAAAATAAGTCCATCCGAAGTGATTGCAGAGAGTAAAAATACAGTATTTAGCGGAGAACATCCACTGATAAGTACTTCTGAACCATTAGTTACACTGCCTGGCGATTCTTACAAGCTCGTGTATAAACTGCCTACTCCTTCACAGGAGTATGAATTTTTCCTTAGCAGTAAAGGATATTATATTGAATGGATGAGAGAATCATGGGTGGAGGAAGAAGATCACAGAAAAGCTGCTCTTCTGTTTGGCTTTCCAAGGATTTACATGAGGAATGCAGCAGCTGACTTTAAGAAACTGGAACCCAGAATGGAGGAAATGTTCTGGAAAAGCAGATATGTTAAAAAAGATTAATAAAATATCAATTTTTCTATGTGTTTTACTGCTTTCAGCATGTAAAACTGCAATGATCCCATCGGGGTACAGATTGCCCCTGAGAGACGTTAAGAAAGAGATCACAGGCAGCTGGATTGACATAAATAAACGTACCAAGGCAGGTCCGGGATCTGCAGACACTCTTTCAGGTGAACTCATTGCAATTCAAAATGATACATTATATGTTCTGACCTCCAGCCGACTTATCGCCATACCTTCGGAAAATGTAAAAAATGCTGTACTCTATATCTTTATCAATAGATCCGGATTATTTGCATCAGTTACATCGCTGGTTTATGCCCCTGACATAATAGCTGCAATAGCAAACAAGTTAGAAGGCTTTCTGATACTAGGTATACCATGGGTTATAACAGGAACAATTTTAAGTGCTGTTGAATTAGGGGACAAATCAAATCTGCTTATCTATCCTGAAAGAGACAGACTGATTGAATTCAGAGATTTTTCGAGGTTTCCGAAAGGGATACCTCCTGAGGTAGACAAAAGCAAGCTTCATCTGGTTGTTAACCAGTCGGGACGGTCGTATTAAACGCGTTGCAGTTTCCTTTTAACCACGAGTTCACAGAGTCCTGATAACTATCTGGATCACGGATTATCACGTAGCTATTCAGTGATTATATTAGTTATCCATCCTTATTCTCGGTCGTAAAATTCTTTTTTTATTATTCAGAAAAGTTCTGGGAGAATTTCTTAACTTGGATCTGATAAAATTCAATACGATGAAAAAAAATCTACTTCTTTTATTCATAGTTACAATACTTAACACAATCATTCTTAACGGCCAGACAAAAAAATACCCGGCTGATATTGAGGAAAAAATCAGACTTGTAGAAAACAGTCTTGCAGGATGGGTTCAGACCGGAACAAATGATACCTGGACTCTGGCAGAAGAGATGAAAAAATTTAATATTAACGGCGTAAGTATTGCTGTAATTCATAATTATAAGATTGAATGGGCAAGAGGATATGGCTATGCCGACGTTTCCAAAAAACGTCCTGTAACAGAAAAAACGCTCTTCCAGGCTGCCTCCATCAGCAAGTCCCTGAATAGCGTCGGTGTGTTGAAACTTGTACAGGATAAGAAACTCGATCTTAACACCGATATCAATAAATACCTTGTAACCTGGAAGTTTCCATACGATGAAAAATCCAATAGCAAACTGATTACATTGGCCAACCTTCTAAGTCATACCGCAGGACTCACCATACATGGTTTCCCTGGTTATGCAAAGGGGGAAGTTCTTCCAACACTACCGCAGATTCTCGATGGTCAGAAACCTGCAAATACGGAGGCTGTGAGGTCATCAGCCGAACCCGGCAAAAGTGTTGATTATTCAGGCGGAGGTATAACAGTTTCACAGATGATTGTAATGGATATCACACATCAGCCTTACGATATTTTTATGAAGAATAATGTTCTGGATCCTCTTGGTATGACGAGTAGCTCATTTGCACAACCACCTGAGGAAAAAAAGGAAAAACTGTTTGCAACAGGTTATAGAGCCGACGGGAAGGAGGTTCCGGGTAAGTATCATATCTATCCCGAACAGGCTGCAGCGGGTCTGTGGACAAATCCTGTTGATCTCTGCAGGTATATAATTGAAACACAGCTCTCCTGGCAGGGAAAATCATCAAAGATGCTAACTCCGGAGATGACCAGGTTAAGACTTACTCCAATAATGGAGGATGCAGCACTTGGCACATTTGTCAATTCAAGAGTCACTGATTCATTTAAATACTTTAATCATAACGGGGGCAATGAAGGATTTCAATGTACAGCTATTGGTTGCCGCGATAGTGGAGAAGGAGTTGTGATCATGACAAATTCCGATAACGGATCAAAGATTTATGAGGAAATAGCTAATAGCGTCGCAACTGTATATAAATGGAAGGATTATTACATTCCGGAAATAAAGAAGGTTGTGAATGTACAAGGTTCAATACTTGAAAAATATGCTGGTAAATATAATCTGAACGGGACAACAATAACCATAAAGAAGGAGGACAATGGCTTATTGCTAAATGTATATGGAGATGCCTTCTGGAATGTATATTTTACTTCCGACAGTGATTTTTTTATCAGGGAGTACAGGGGCTTTTTAAGGTTTAAGACCGATAAGGATAATAAGGTTATAGGCTTTAATTTTAATGGTGGGACGGTAAAGAAGATAGAATAAAACCATGGGTCTTGAAGTCTTGGAGTCCTGAGGTCTTGAGGTCGTTTTACTTCAATGGCATTGAAACCTGTTTTTTGTAATCTGATGAAATTTCCCTTTATTTGAGGCAAGGTCTTTTAAAATGTAAAATAACTACATATGAATCCTAAACATTCTCTACTTCTTTGTGTCATAGTTATTGTCTTCCTTTTTGCATCCAAAAAAGCCAGTTCTCAGGAGATAAACTGGACTCACTTCAGGGGAAGTAACCTTAACGGTATAGCCGTAACTAAAGACGTTCCATTGAAACTGGATTCAACCAATATAAGATGGAAAACTAAAATTCATGACGAAGGCTATTCTTCGCCGGTGGTTTATGACAACCAGATATGGGTGACAAGTGCGAAGCATGACGGTAAAGAGCTTTATGCTGTTTGTATAGATTTTCAAAACGGTAAAATAATTTATGATATAAAAGTATTTACTCCTGATAAAGTTGAAGGAAAGCATTCTATAAATACTTATGCCTCACCCACCCCATGTATCGAAAAAGGATTTGTATATGTCCATTACGGAAGCAATGGCACGGCCTGCATAAACACGTTAAACGGTTCAATCGTTTGGAAATGCACCGATTTCAAATGTAAACATGTCCAGGGTCCTGCTTCATCGCCAATAATTTATAAAAACCTGCTTATCCTTCACTACGAAGGTGTTGATGTCAGGTATATCGTTGCACTCGATAAGTCGAACGGTAAGCTGATATGGAAAACCGACAGACCGGCAGAGCCTTATGAAGCATTGACGGAAATCGGAAGAAAAGCCTATATAACCCCAATAATAATAAATGTTAAAGGCCGTGATCTGCTGATATCCAATGGTTCCGCAGTTTGTATAGCTTATGACCCGAATACCGGCAATGAAATATGGAAAGTGGTGGATGGAGCCGAATCTACAATTGCAATGCCTGTTACAGAAAACGGAATATTATATTGGTACACCGGATTCACTGAAGACGGAAATGGCAAAAAATTTACCGAATTGCTAGCTGTTAACCCCGATGGCATTGGCGATATAACCGGAACAAATGTTATCTGGAAAAAAAGGGAGGAACTTTCACGAAACCAATGTCTGACTCCTGTAATAAAAGACGGCTTGATATTTACTGTCAATACAAGGAATATTATGATGTGCATTGATGCTGCGACCGGGAAAGAAATCTGGTCCAAACACGTCACATCAAATTATGATGCCTCACCTTTATATGCAGATGGCAATATCTGGTTTTTTTCGGTAAAAGGTGAAGTTCTGGTAATTAATGCAGGACGTAAATATAAGGTTGTCACTCAGAATCAAATGGATTCAGGGATTTGGGCAACACCGGCGATTTTAAGAAATTCAATGATAATTAGAACTCAAAAGTATTTGTACAGAATAGGGGGATAGTCTTGCGGTCCTGGAGTCTTGTAGTCTTGTAGTCTTGGAGTCTTGCTGTCTTATGGTCGTATTGACTTTTGACTTTTAACTTTTGCCTTTTTACTTTTTACTTCTTTTCTTAACCGGATATCCGACAGTTTGTCCAAAAAGGACCCGTTGATCAGCACGCAAGTTTAATTTAGCTGCAAGACCTGGTTTATTGCAATTATGAAACCAAGCTGCCAGTCCATGGGATGATGCAAATAAATAAACATTTGCTGCTATAATTCCGGTGTCGACAAAATAATATGACTTTTGGATTTCCGGATTAAGCAATCCAGGTTCCTGGTAACCCAGGGTATTGACCAGTTTGTTTATATCGGCAACGTATATGAGGCGAACAGGAGCCTTATTTCCAAAACCCGACTGGCCCTTACCGATTGCCAGAGAACGAAAGTCACCGGAAACGATCGGAATTAACCGGTGTTTAAATAAATCATAGGAATATATACCCTCCTCCATAGAAACATACAGATCAATTTCCTGAGAGTTGCTTGCAGTTGCAGCAGTTCTTCCGGGAATTCCGAATGGACCCTTTTTTCGATTCACCCCGCTTGCAGACCATATCAGGTTGGAGAGCACCTGAAGCGGAAGCTTTTTATCACTTATTTCACGGATAGTTTTGCGCTGCTTCAATGCAGAGAGCACAGATTTTTCTTTGCCAGTCTCAGGCTTCAGCAGCTGAATAGGTTTCAGATTGAATGAACCGTACTTTTTTGCCGATTCAAAATACTGCAACGATACTTTAGTAACTCTTTTCATAAGGATGAAACACTCCATGGTTTTTCTATTCAGATAAACAGTAAATAATTATCTTGGTTTAACTGATGTTTTAAATTTATACTTATTTTAGGGAAAGAATACAAAATGTAATATATAATTGTTTTGAAAACATAATACCAAACCATTAATCAAATATTATAAGAAAAGTAAATTAACGAGAAAAACAAAAAAATGTACTTCTTGATAAACAATTAATATTTTTGCATTGTTCCTCTTTAATTAAACATGTTTTGCTGTTAACCATAATTAAAAATAACCAGATGAAAAAACTAACCACAACCTTATTTGTTTTGGTCTGCTTGACCTCATTATCATTTTCTCAGTCATCTCCGTTAAAAGGTGGGACTGACTTTTCAGTTGGAATCCTGGGAGGAATAAATATACCTCGCCTGAGCGGAGGCAACGGCAATGAACTTAGCCGCGATTATACATCACGTTCAGGTCCGGCATTCGGATTGACTGCCTCGTTGGGTTTAGGACCGCATTTCGCTCTTACAGCTGATCTGTTATATTCAAGCGAAGGTGGCAAACGGGATGGCTTTCAGGCTATTGACGCATCTTCAATTAATCCCCAGGTTCCTGCAGGAACATACTTTTATGCAAATTTTAAAAATCAGAGTATTTTGAATTATGCCGAAATTCCGGTGATGGTGAAATATATTATTCCATTTAACAAATCTCAAAAGGTTTATGTGGATTTTGGTCCCTATGTAGGCTTTTTGTTAAATGCAAAGCAGAAGACAAACGGGTCAAGTATTATCTATGCCGATAGGACACAGACAATACCAGTTTCTGACACTCAGTCATTTAATGCCAGTACCAGTATTACTAGCGATATTAATACCGTTAATTTTGGACTGACAGGCGGTGCAGGATTCGCACAGATGTTTAATTCCGGTGAGGTTTTTCTCGATGTGCGCGGCGCTTATGGATTGACCGTTATTCAAAAAGTGAGTGCAAACGGGAGCAGTCATAACGGCAATTTGCTGATAGATATGGGATACGCATTGCATTTTTAGTGTATAAGTGTTTCACATTAAGCAATTATGCCTTTGGGCCATTAAGCCTGTAGCCATTTATTTATCAAAATTAATCTTTTTGAAATCAGCCAGTTTCAGAGCCTCTTTCCGGTATATTTTACGGGTATGCTTTTCGCCATCATCCTGACTTATACGGCTCAGACCAAAATAAGCATAAGCTGCATATTCATTCCCATACTTACCAAATAAGGAAATGTCTCTGAGTCCGGCATTATAATATTGCTGTGCCAGTTTATTATCATGATACCTTTTTTCCTGCAAGATCCCTTTCAAAATAATAAACTGCGCCTGAAAATAATTATTCCCTTCTGATTCCTGAGAAGCTGGCATCAGTTTTTCTGCTTCATCATATCTCTTCATGAGCAGCAGGGTTTTAATATATGTTGAAAGATATAATACATTTTCAGGATACATTTCATGAAGAACCTTACAATAGAATATACTCTCGGGAAGTTTATTCTCATAGTTTAAATATAACCACGAAAGCAAATAACATGATTCGCCTCTTAATACTACAGAGTTTACAGCAGCTATCTGTAATTCTTTCAATCCTGTTTCCATATTCCCATGCGGAAACAGGAGAGCCAGGGGTTTATACACCGGATAAATTTTAGGATAAGCTTCACGGTAATAATTATAAATACCGGTAAAATAGTTTAAATCTGCAGAAACTGAGACAAGATCAAATGCATGCCTCAGATGTTTGTAAGTACTTGTTGTGAGAGGAATGACGTCCATAATTAAATCATTATCATCATAAAACGTCATAAGCATTCCTCTTGCACACAGGTCAGCCAGTAAATATTCTGCCTCATGATCCGGATTATTATTTGTTTCCGATAATCTGATACATTGATGCATATCTTCTTCAAAGGAAACATGGGAAGGATTTGTATGGAGCATGGGATAGTTCTCCCAGTAGGTCAATATTCCTCTCAGAAGGAATGCAATCGGATGCTCCGGGTATGATCTGGTGATCTCTGCGTAAACCTCATGAGCTTTATTAAACTGCAGATTATAAATGCAATCAATATCCTTCCTGACAATGTTTAAAGCAGACGTATCCTGAAGTAATTGTGCATTCAACGGGCCTGTGCTTAGAATTAATGCAAGCCCTGTGCATTTCATTAATATTTTTATTCTTCCTGCCATTTCAAAATGAAATATCCGGTACAAAATTATTAAAATCCAGGTTAAGTTTTAAATCTTATTTCCGAGCGATAGTTTCCTGAGTGGTTTGTTCACCTTAATAGTTGTAAAAACAACTGCGAGTGTCATAATACCACCGAATACTACCGAAGGCACCAGGCCTATTAATTTTGCAGCAACCCCCGATTCAAAAGCACCTAACTCGTTTGATGATCCGATAAAGATACTGTTTACAGATGCAACCCTGCCGCGCATTTCATCGGGTGTAAAAAGTTGTAGAATTGTTCCTCTGATCACAACGCTTACATTATCAAAAGCACCACTCATGATTAACAGCAATCCTGATAATATAAAACTTTTGGAGAGTCCGAATCCAATCATACAAAGTCCGAAACCAAAAACACAAATGAAGAGTATTTTACCTGTGTTTTTCATCGGTGGTCGAAACATGAGAATAAAAGCCATTAATGTCGCTCCAACAGCAGGACAGGCTCGAAGCAGACCCAAACCCTCCGGTCCTATCTTTAATACATTGGATGCAAACACTGGGAGCATTGCAACTGCTCCACCGAAAAGTACAGCAAACATATCGAGAGTAAAGGCTCCAAGCAACTCAGGTGTTTTAAAAACAAAACTTATCCCGCTTCGTATCCTGGTAAATACCCCTTCGGTAGTCTCAACAAGTTTATGCTTTCCTACTTTTATCAGCATTATCATAAAGAACGACAGGGTATATAAACCTAATACCAAAGAATAGGCAGTAACTATTCCCCAAAACCCATAGACGAGTCCGCCGATTGCAGGTCCCATCACTGCCGCAACCTGCCAGTTGGCACTATTCCAGGTAGCCGCATTTGCATACAAATTTCTCGGGACAAGCTGGCCTAACAATGCAACCTGAGCAGGACTAAGTATTCCTCTCGCCAATCCTGTTAAAAAGACAGTTCCAAAAATAGGAATGATACCGAATTTTTCGGAGAAATAAGCAGTGTTTGAGCTATAAACCAACAGAATTACCGAACCAAGTATGAGTAAAAGAGTGGTGTAATGAACAATTTTACGCCTGTTCCATAAATCGATATAATGTCCGGCAAAAAGAGAAATACTAACCTGAGGGATTACTTCAGCAAGACCAATAAAACCAAGCCATAGAACATTATGGGATAAAGCGTATATCTGCCACCCTACAATAACAGACTGCATAAGACTTGCCATCGTCATAAAAATACGATAAAACAGATAAAAACGGAAGTTTCTAACGTGAATTACTGCAAAAGCTTCACCGGCAAACCATGACTTCATATTAAAATATCTTCACCGGCAAAAGTGCGAAGAAATTACGAATTAGGAATGAGGATTTTAGGATTATAAATACCTTTCTCTTGTAATAAGCTACAAGCTATTAACTACATCTACTTTACCACCACATCTTTTATCCCTTTTTTATGCCATTTTCGTTAAATGCATCTACAGTGAAATAATACCGCTGCAAACTGTTTAAGCTTCGGATAGTCACTCAATCTGCACCGGGTACCAGGTAATTAATGTTCACAGGAGGCAGAAGATGCTTATTTCTTATGGGTTAACAATATAGCCCTGCTGAAAAAAACTCCTGGCCTTTCGATAATTTCAAATCCAGCTTTGATTAATCCGGCAGTCATTTTTTCAAATGCTGCATGGGTGACATGTACCTTTGGCTCAATTATGTAAACCTTACCACCCGGTTTAAGAATAGTTTTAAATTCTTCAAAAAGTCTCTCGTGATCCGGTACTTCATGAACCATCCAGAATGCCAGAACAAAATCCGCTTTTGCAGTAAGACCTATACTTTTCTCCTGACATTTATGCAATGTCACACGTTTTTCCAACTCAGTTCCTTTTAATTTCCCGGCTACAATTTCAAGCATCCCATCCTGAAGATCTGCTGCAATAACCTGCCCTGATTCATGAACCAAATTTGCTATTTCAACTGTAAAAACACCAGGGCCACAACCCAGATCAATAACTGTCATGCCTTCTTTTATGTATGACTTTAGTATTTTTTTAGGGTTTTGTAACCATCTTCTGAAAGAGTTATCGAGACTTCCTGCGAGTCGTGACGGACAAATATATGGATTTTCCTCGTTTTTCATTTTTTCTGCTTAATCTCAGTTAAATAACAACATATATCAAAATTAGTCCATATTATCTGGTTTACAAAAAGGGATTGTAAATAAAAGAAGAGGTTATCTCAAAAGATATCTATCTGTTCATTTTCCCTTTGTGTTACTTATATTTTTCCTTTGTGATCCTTTGTGGTTCAATGATTTGTATTTTACCACAAAGGGACACTAAGGGTTTCACTAAGGTCACAAAGGACTTTTGAGACACCCCCATATCTACACCTGTTCCGGAGCAGTTATATTCTCATCATAATTGCAGCCTGGCCTGAATTTACCATGATATTTTCTACGCCACTCTCTCTTGTTATTGTTATGTGGTCCTGGAGCTATTCCGGTAAGAAGAATTTTCGACAGAAGAAAGAGTCCGGCAGTCTGCCAGAAAGTGAGGACAGGTCCGTGGAACAATAATGGAATCAGTGAGTTCCATAGACACATTACGAGATAAATTGTCAGGGTGATGAATCCTAATCCAAGAATACCAAATCCCACGTACTTTAAAATTCTTAACGTTTTCATACTAGTTGTTTTTTAGTAATTTGTACAATTCATTTAATTTTTCCCTCAAGGCAAGAACAGCGTATCTTTTCCGCGAGATGAGGGTATTGACTCCGATACCTGTTTTATCAGATATCTCTTTGAAGCTTCTATCCTCGAACTCATTTGCCACAAATACGTCTCTCTGCTCTTCAGGCAGTTCTGACAGAGTCTCATCGATGGCTTCCCAAATCATTTCCTTTATTTCCTCCTCTTCGGGTGTCGATCCCAAAGAAGGAAGAATCTCCTCGAGTGCTAGAGGGCCGTCTTCATCAACTTTTGCATTTTCACTGTAGTTGATACTTGCATACTTTTTCTTGCGGAAGAGGTCGGTGATACGATTATCGGCCACTTTATAGAGCCATACTGTCAGTGTTTCAATCCTCCTGATGTCCCTGAAGCCAACGGTAAGCTGGTAGAAAACATCCTGCAGTATATCCTCAGCTTCTACCTTATCGTGTATTCTGCTTCTTATATAGCCGAGCAGGCGTTTACTTTCGTCTTTATAAACAGCTCCGATTTTTTCTGACTCTCTAGGACTCATTTAAGAGATTGTTTTATTCAACAGACGAATGAAGGGCATAAATATTTTAAATATCTGCTCATTTCTTTGTACCTGAGACAATAAAGTAACATTTAATTTTACAAACAAAATATCAACGTAAGAATTTCTTACCTTTCAGACAATAAGACTACCAGACCCATTTAAGTTGAATTATCATCAAAAAACCGAAACCACTTTAAATTATTTGCACAAACGGACTCTTTTATTTACTTTTCACGAATTAATCTATGNNAAGATCAAAGTCCTTTTGCTGGAAGGGATCCATGAGAATGCCAACCTGTTCTTCAGGGAAAATGGCTACACCGATGTTGAATGTCTGAATGGGGCATTATCCGGAGAGGAACTTGAAAAGAAATTAAAAACTACCCATATAATTGGGATCAGAAGCCGTACTGAACTTCGTAAAGACCTTCTAATCAAGACTCCCAAACTTTTTGCTATCGGATGTTTCAGTATAGGCACAAATCAGGTTGATATTCAGGATGCCAAAATGCTTGGAATACCCGTATTTAATGCCCCTTTCTCAAATACTCGCTCAGTTGCCGAACTGGTTATAGCCGAGTGTATCATGCTCATGCGTGGCATCCCTGAAAAAAATGCTCTGGCTCATAAGAAAATCTGGATGAAATCATTCAATAATTCGGTAGAAATAAGAGGCAAAAACCTTGGTATAATTGGCTATGGACATATAGGTTCCCAGGTATCCATTCTTGCCGAAAGCCTTGGCATGAATATCTTCTATTATGATATTGAGAAGAAACTGAGTCTGGGTAATTCAAAATCTGTATCAAGTTTGAACGAACTGTTAAGAATCTCTGATACCATTACTGTTCATGTTCCGTTGACAGATTTAACGAGGAATATGATCTCAGCTGACCAGATTGCTCAAATGAAGAAGGGATCATGCCTGATTAACGCATCGCGCGGTGATGTTATTGATTATAAGGCTGTTGCTGAAGGTCTCAGGTCGAAACACCTGGCAGGGGTTGCAGCTGATGTTTTCCCGAAAGAACCGTCATCGAACGATAAACCATTCGAGAATGATCTACAGGATTTTAATAATGTAATTCTTACACCTCACATTGCCGGAAGCACCCTAGAAGCTCTTGCCAATATTGGACTGGAGGTAGCTGAAAAACTTGTAAGATACAGTGATACAGGCTCAACCATCGGAGCTGTAAATTTTGTCGAGATTGCTCTTCAGGCCAACTCTGCCAAACAACGCTTTTTGCATATTCATAGGAATGTTCCCGGCGTTCTGGGCGAGATAAACCATTACTTTTCTTCAAGGGGCATCAATATTTCAGCTGAATACCTTCAGACCGACGCTGACCTGGGTTATGTCATCCTGGAAACTGATACCGAGCTTAATGATTCAGTCCTGAAAGATCTGAAGAATATCCCGCATACAATACGGGTCAGAATCTTGTATTAATAGTTTTACTTTCTGTTACTTTCTTTGTCTTGAAACAAAGAAAGTAACCAAAGAAAATTCAAGGCTGCAGATAATTTTGTGGCTCCTGTTTTGAAGCTTGCCCGCGCAATACAACTCGTCGTCCTTTGTCCTCCTCGGACAGTATTGCTTACAGCAGGCCCCCCCCAGCAAGCTTCAAAACAATCGCTTTATCCCAAAATTCTCTGAGGCCATTTGAAATCCAATTATCTTAAAATTGTTGCTAAACTTCCTAATTAAAGTGCGAGGGCAATCCGGAAATGGTGCGAACTGCAGCCAAAACGGTAGTGCCATTAAGGCCAGCGTAGCAAGCGTCCGTTTTGGCTGAAGTTGGCATTTCCGGCCTCTTTTTCTTTGGTTCATTTCTTTTGGAGGAGCAAAAGAAATGAACAGATTATCTACCACCCGGAGGACAATTCTTCCTTAAATAACTGGTATAAAGAGTTGCCAGGTGAACAAACGTGCCTACTCCTTCGGAAAGACCATGTGTCCGGTTAGGATAGGCCATAAACTGAAATTGCTTATTGTATTTGACCAACTCATTGAGAAGCATCTCGGCATTCTGATAATGCACGTTATCATCTCCCGTCCCGTGAATATACAACAGGTTCCCTTTGAGGTTTTTTGCATAGGTGATTGGTGAGCCTTTTATAAAATCCTCCTTGTTTTCCTGTGGTAATCCCATGTATCGTTCCTGGTAGATATTATCGTAAGTAAGTAAATTAGTTACAGCAGCTACTGCAATTCCGGTTTTGTATATCTCAGGATACTGGAACATAAGATTCAAAGTGGCAGAGCCTCCACCACTCCATCCCCATACGGCAATTCTGTCAGGGTCAACGAAATCCCATTTTAGTATTTCCTTCGCCGCCATTGCCTGATCGTGGATATTGATCTGGCCAATTTTTCTGTAAATTGATTTTCTCCAGGCTGCCCCTTTTGGTACAGGCGTGCCCCGGTTATCAAGTGAAATATAGATATAACCATCTTTTGCCATGTCTCCTAAGTAGAGGGAGTTCCCGGTATTGTCATAAGCATCCACAACTGTAGCTCTGGCAGGTTCAGTGTACACATAAAAAACCACAGGATATTTCTTTGCCGGATCGAAATTTACAGGTTTAACCATCCATCCGTCCATCTCAACACTGTCTGAAGTTCTTATTTTAAAGAATTCTACAGCAGGTTTAACTTTAAGAGAATCGAGCCGGGCAATAATACTTTCTTTTTCATTTAATGGTTTCTGATTGGCTACCATGATAAATTCGCTGGCAGGACGTGTAAAACTGTTTGAGAATGAATGAGCTGCATATTTGCCATTGGGTGAGAAGGAATAACTGTGAGTTCCTTTCAAAGATGCCGGACTTACCAGTTCGGAGGTACCATTACCATCAAGCCTGGTGCGGTACAGATAGTTCTGGGTTGCATTTACAGGAGAAGCCATAAAATATACATACCCTTTTTTATGGTCGACAAATGTTATGTCAGTAAAGTCGAAATTGCCTTTAGTTACAAGTTTTTCCGGTTTCCCCTCGAGAGATACCTGGTATAAATGTCTCCAGCCATCTTTTTCAGAATCCCAGAGAATGCTCTTTGTTTCATTCAGCCAGATAAAACTATTTGTAAAACTGATTGAGTATGGATTTCCGGGCTGAAAAATATCAACCCAGGCCTGATCGGTCTCTTCTTCTATCATTTTAGATTTACCGGTAGCAGCTTCAGATATATAAAGCTTGCTGGAATTTTGTTTACGGTTGAGCTGTTGAATGAGCAAATTATCGGTAGAAGGAATAAACTCCACTCTTACCAGGTAGTTTTGAGCAGGATCGCCCGGGATGTTCATCCATGCGGTTTTGATATCTGAAATATTCACAACGCCAACTCTGCATAATGACGGTTTTTCTCCAACCTTAGGATATTCAATAGGAATAACCCGCGAGTAGACGGAATCGGTATTGTTAATCAGATAATATTTTCTGATGCTGCTTGCATCAATCTGCCAAAAGGCAATTTTTTTGCTGTCGGGGCTCCATCGAAATCCATCGCGACAGGCAAATTCTTCTTCATAAACCCAGTCAAAAGTACCATTAATAAGTGTTACTGAACCATCGCTTGTCAAGGCCTTAATCCGGGACGTTCCCAAATCTTCAACATAAATATTGTTTCCGCTGACATAAGCAACAGAATTCCCATCAGGGGAAAACTTGGCAAACATTAACGAGGATGGGGGAAGGCTTTTGCCCAATTGATTTAGTGAACCTGATTTCCTGTCAAGCATCCAGTAATCACCTTTTGAATTAAGTCTCCAGACCCTTTTAGTATTCGTGAACAGCAATACTTTTTGCTGGTCGCCCGATAAAAGGTAGTAACTGAATTGCAAAGGATTCGTGCTCCCGGAGGGTGCAAGTTGTTGTTTGGACAATACCACAATCGGCTTATTATCAGGCAAAGTATATTGAAGGAGTTCATTTTTCTCAACACGATAGTAAGAATTCCCATCAACCGACCACCTGATGTCTGCGACTTGAGAACTGGCAATCAATGTGATGAAAAGAATCACAGCCGAGATTACAAGTACTTTTACTCCGTTTCTGTTCCGGACAAAAATTTCAGATTCAAACATATAAAAGGATTTAAGACTAATAAGAACATATTCAGGATCAACATTTTTTATATCGGGCACCTTCAGGAGTACTTTCTTTTAAAAGATTTTACGGTATCACTCTGAAGTGGATGCCGGGGACCTATAATTGACATCTCCCCCTCTAAAACGTTAAACAATTCCGGAAGTTGATCCAACCCCGACCTAAGAAGAAATCTCCCTATTTTTGTTATGCGCGGATCCTCTTCAAATTCAGATCCTGAAGCTTTTATTTTAGATTCCCGATAAGCATTTCTCTTATCAGTATTGGAATACATAGTCCTGAATCTGCAGACTTTTATCTGACGACCCCTCCATCCAACTTTAGAAAGTTTACTTATTACCGGACCCCGGGATGTCAGTTTTATAAGCAAACCTATAATAATGAAAACAGGAGACAGAACAACAATCATCAAAAGGGCAATATTAATATCTAGTGTTTTCTTTACAGCAAGGGCATAGGAATTATTTGGAATGTTAATAAAACTCAGAAATTTGCCATCTGCAATATCAGTTTTGACTGCACTGGAAAGATTTGGTTTGGAGGAAGCAGATTTAAGTCTGAATGTAACCCCGAGATCTTCACACGATGTTAAGATTTCACGAACCTTTGTGGCATCGTTTTTCTCTTTTAAATAAAGGACCTCATCAACAAAATCCACCTCTATCATATCGTGTATTATTTCGGTAAATCTTTCAGGCAGAATTATTGAACTGCTTTCATACCTGGTTTTTATCTCAGCTGATTCTGTAAATATTACTACAGCTTTGTAGCCCAGTTTCTTATTTGAGAGGAGATTTTCGATAAAATCCAGTGAAGAATCATCTGCGATTATAATAGCGATCACATGATTATCATCCTTCTCACCCAGCCTTTTAAAAATCTTATATATTAATATCCTTCCGAAGAATAAATAAATAAATCCAAACAAAAGCAGTCCTGCCATGAACATTCTTGAAACAGGATATAACCTGAAAATCAAATTATAAAGAGCCAGGAGGCAGAATATCGAAACAGACACCTGCAAATAGAGTAATGAAAGAACTTTATATCGCCTGGTGGAAATACCGGTAATTCTTACCAGATATAGTATTATAAGCCAGAAAGGCAAAATTACGAGGAAGAGAATAAGTAAATTTTTTTCAGTAAAGAAAAACTTCCACTTTTCAAAATAGTTTATGAAATATGAAGACTGAAATGCTAACAGAATCGTTAAAATTTCCATGCAACTCAGTAAATATTTCAGGAGATTCCGACTCTTCGATTCAGGATTATTTTGAAGCCGATAATTGTTAGTAAAAACATCCATAAACCAGAATGCCTTATATCAGGGATTTCACGTTATACCTAAAAAACGATAAACTACGCGACTAATGTAATAATTATTCTACAGACGGTTTGTCCTTTTGAGTGCAAAAATAAGTGAGTCCGTTAAATTCTGTTATATCGAGAATCTTCAGACCTCTTTCCTCAAGCATCATCTGAACAGATTTTTTAGTCAGATACCTGTTTGTTTTTGAATCGATTATACCATATAACATATTCAGAAATGAACTCCATGGCCCAGAGTCAACTTCAGAATTATTCCCGTCGCTATCGATCTGATAAGCAGGCTTCTTGGAGGACATAAAGATATTTTGGTTTTTATTGTCGGTGAAACAGCCGATAAAATGGCATTTGTATGGTAATACGCTATATATACCCTGAAGAAAATCTTTTAATCTTTTAATATTGTTTAACTGGTTTAGATTTACTACCGTCTTCACCTTTTTAAGATCTTCAACTTCGAAATAGTAATGATGCGAAGAGGTAAGTACCAATAGATCTGTTTTTTTTGCCAGACCTAGCCATTCTAGATAACTATAGAAGTCTTCATGACCTTCCACGGCAAATTCATCATGAACGGCGTTAACAGTGGGTTTATTAATCATAAGATTCTTTTTGCTTAAGAATTCCCCATCTTGTTGATTATTAATATCTTTCTTCGTTTTAATGATCGTTTTGTTTTTCATAAATCTTAGTCCGAACCAAAAAATAAAATTATTAAAGAAGTCAATTATGATCAACACATTTAGGACAATTTTTGATAAACGCGGATTTAAACTCTTATGAATTTCGTGGTAAAAATGGTGATTATCCCAGATATTTGCCTGTTAGTGTATGAAAAGAGGGGGTTGGTAAAAATCAACCATATCTTTTATGCTGATTTAATATTGAAATTAAACATTTTGCAGACACTTTCTGCATATATACATTGATAGTCATTTACATACATTCATGAGAGAGTCTTCTGATTATAATAAATAACGCTTTCCCAATTTTGACTAAGGTATGTATAAAATTGATGAAACAACCTTAAAAGGAATATTGCTTGTTTTGGGATCAGATTGGAACCAAAAGGAAATTAAATTTGAACTTAACAATTAATCATTTGTACTTATATAATGAAATTTTACCTTATTCACATTTGAAAAGTATAATTTAGCGCCAGAAAAAAAGAGAATTTAGCAATGCCAATAAATATCCCGAATAATCTGCCGGCAATTACCATCCTTAAGAATGAAAATATATTTATTATGGATGAACAACGTGCATCGCATCAGGATATACGTCCTTTGCGAATTGCATTATGTAATCTGATGCCGCTTAAAATTGTAACTGAAACCGACTTCATAAGAGTTCTGTCAAATACTCCGCTGCAGATAGAACTTGATTTTTTCTTTATGGATAAGCATGATTCAAAAAATACATCTAAAGAGCATTTAAATATTTTTTACAAAACATTTAACCAGATTAAACACAAACGTTATGATGGCCTTATAATTACAGGCGCTCCGGTAGAGAATCTCGAATTTGAGCAAGTCGACTACTGGAAAGATATTTCAAAGGTGATGGACTGGAGTAAAACAAATGTAACCAATACCCTGCATATTTGCTGGGGAGCGCAGGCAGGCTTATATCATCATTACGGGATTCAAAAATTTCCTTTGGAGAAAAAATTATTCGGAGTATTTGAACACCAGATCACTGATAATAAAATACCCTTATTCCGGGGTTTTGATGATACATTTCCCTCTCCTCATTCGCGTTATACACAAAACAGAATTGAAGATATTCAAAAACATCCTGAATTAACGCTTGCCGCCTGGTCAGAAAAAGCAGGTGTTCACGTGGTTATCTCAAAAAATAGCCGGCAGATTTTCGTTTTCGGCCATTTTGAGTATAATGCAAATACACTCAAAGATGAATATGAACGAGATCTGGCAAAAGGATTGGCAATTGACATTCCGGAATACTATTATCCTGATAATAATCCAAAAGCAAAACCAGTGGTAAAATGGCGCGCGAATTCTAATTTATTTTTTGTAAACTGGTTGAATTATTATGTATATCAGGAAACACCATATGACTGGTTCTGATTCGCGAAAATCACACAGAGGTAAAAATAAATACAACCCCATACTAACAAAAGCTGAATAAAATTGTTATACTCCTACAGGTTTTATTGTTGATTTAATTTTCATTATTAATCATTTAAAACTTAAAATTATGATCTCGGGAAAAGTTGTTATTGGAGCACTGGCTGGTATCGCTGCCGGTGCATTAATCGGGGTATTATTTGCTCCGGATAAAGGTTCTGAAAGCCGGCATAAAATAGTTAAAAAAGGAGAGGATTATCTGGATTCGATAAAGACGAAATTCAATTCACTCCTTGACAGCATGGCCGGAAAATATAATGGAGGGAAAGTAGAAGTCTCTGACATTGGCCAAACGACAAAAAACAGCTCAAAAGAAGCAAAAAGAGAAGCACAACCTACCGCCGGTTGAAATATTAAACAGAATATTTTAACAGGATTTCATTGGCACTTACAAAACGATTCTTTAAAACAAAGCCCGGCATTATGTGTCAGGCTTTTTTATTCGTAAAAACATAAATTAATAATCGGTTTGACCGATTCTAAATAAGTTTTTATCAGAATCTGATCAAAGTGTTATAATAATGCTGAGCAGTTCCTTTATAGATTTTCCAAGCTTTGAACCTAAACTCTCAATCATCTCTTTTTCATTGCCTTCATCAAAATTCAAATCTTTATCTGTAAGATTTTTAAATTTCTTTTTCAGCTTATCCTTTTTATCATCCCAATACCGCACTGAAGTGGTTCCCATGATGCGTGTTTTTATACTGTAATTCTATATTAAAACCAATAGGTGAAAGCATAGATTTTCATATCATAAAAGAATAAACAAAGTTTGTGCCAGAAAAAAAAGCAAAAAGAAATTTATGATTCAATTTGTCTAATCGGCTGAATAATTGTCACTTTGAAATATATTTCTTTTTATAGTAACATTTCTTAAGAAAGAAGGTTCATTCTCATTTTGAGAAATTTTTTAAAACTCTCTCACTCATCTGAGAAAGTTATTAGAACTACCTCATTAAAGATTATTCTTTAATCCAGCGGCAATAACCACTATGAACCCGTTGGGGGAATGCGTAATGAAGATAAAGCGCGTAAGGAATTCCCTTATTATCCTTTTTTTCTCCGGGAGAATATTCTTTTTAAGTTCGACCATGAATTTTTAGGTTTTGAAGAGTCTCTCTGGTCTCCGATGAGAAATGCATAAGTCTGCAAACCCTCAACATTTTCAAAAACAATTTTAATTATTCCGGATAAAGGAAGAAATAAAATAATGCCTGGGATACCCCAGATTAAACCTCCGAGGATCAGGACAAAAATTGTAAAGAAGGGACTAATGTTTACACTTCCTCCAACTATATAAGGTTCAATAATATAGTGATCGATAGTATTAATCGCTAATATAATTATGACAACCCAGATCGACTGGTTAAATGATCCGTCTATAATTGATATAAAGAAAGGAACCAGTCCTCCAATTAAAGCCCCTACGTATGGTATAATGGTCATAATGGCAACAATCAAAGCAAGAATGACACTGTTTTTCAGACCAACAATCAAAAAACCAATGAGAAACAATATTCCCATGATGCAGGCAGCAACGAGCCGTCCTGTGAGGTATTGCTGGGCTACCTGGCTGATTCTGTCAATCATTTCTTTTGCCTCATTTCTTTTTTCTTCTGGATAAAGCATTACCACAAAATTTTCGTATTTATTCCTCTGCATTAAAAAAAGAAAGATAAATACCAAAACCACAAACAGACTTCCTATAAAAGCAATTGTGTTTTTAATAAAATTGGTAAGAAAACTCCCCGCATTATTAAATACATCTGATGCATGTACTCTCAGTTGCTGGGAACTCACACCCAGGCTGTCGTTAACCCATCGCTGTATATCCAGTTTTATTTCTTCGTATCGTAATAATATAAGAGGAAGTTCTTTTCCTATGTTACCTATCTGAGCAGCAAGAAGCAGGATAACTACTGAAAATATTACAACAATGATCATTACAGAAATAAGAGACGAAATGACTCTTGATACTCCGTGATTTTCAAGTTTGTTTGACACCGGTGTCATAAGCATTGCCAAAAGACCTGCAAAGCTGATCAGTACAAAGAATCCTCTGCCAAAATATAATACAATACTGATTAGTATTACGAAGAGTAATATCTTATTAAGTCGCGCCAGTCCTGGATGTGGTAACATAAATAAAACAGATGGTATATATTAAAGAATAGTCTAAACTAATCAATATCAACCATTAAACAAGAAGTTATTGTGAAAAGTTTAAAAATCTTCCCTGATTCGCTAAATTTTTCGCGTTACTCGTTTAGAGTTTATGTCTTTGCGTTAAGGACTCAAAATGCTGAAGGCATAGATCAGCCCTTGACATGCACTCTGCATCCGGGACAGGTCTTCCAGCAATCAGTCTTTTCCTCAACTTTTTTCACTATCTTCGCCAATTATATAATTGAAGCTCTTCGCAACTAGCAACGCAGAACCGATCCGCCATTTGGCGGAGAGCTCGGCGAAGCCAATGCGCTCGCGGGGATTCAAATTAAACTCCTAGTACATAAGTGATATTCGATGATTTAGATCTGAATCCGGAGTTGCAGGAAGCAATTGGTTACATGGGTTTCAGGGAAACAACTCCAATCCAGGAAAGGGTCATTCCGGTGATCCTTTCCGGCAGGGATCTGATTGGCTGCGCGCAGACCGGAACCGGAAAAACGGCTGCTTTTCTGCTGCCAATATTGAATTTTATATCAGAAAAACGACCAGTTCATACACACACTCTTATATTGGTACCTACACGTGAACTGGCTATCCAGATTGATCAGCAAATTCAGGGATTGGCTTATACTCTGAACATTACATCTCTGGCTGTATATGGTGGTGGTGACGGCATCGGTTGGGACCAGGAGAAAGTCGCCCTGTCGAAGGGAGCCGATATTATAGTAGCCACTCCAGGAAGGTTGATTTCACATCTTAATCAGGGCTATGTAAAGTTCAACCAGATAGAGGTACTTGTTCTTGATGAAGCAGACAGGATGCTTGATGTCGGGTTTTATGATGATATTATGCGAATAATTTCCTATTTGCCAAAAATACGTCAGACCCTGATGTTCAGCGCCACNNAAACCTGCCGAAGGGGTAATACAAGCTGTCTATATGCTGAACGACAGTCAGAAGTTGCCGTTGATAAATAGTCTCATTGCCGACAACCCTGAATACACCAGTATTTTAATATTCAGTTCAACCAAAAAGAAATTGAGTGAGATTGTGCGGGGCCTAAGGTCAAAAGATTATCATGTTGAAGGCATTTCTTCAGATCTGGGGCAGAAAGAGAGGGAAGAGATGCTTTTGAGGTTCAGATCGCGTAAAACCCGTGTCCTGGCTGCAACCGATGTGCTAAGTCGTGGAATAGATATTAAAGATATCAATCTGGTAATAAATTTTGATGCTCCGTCCGACGCCGAAGATTATGTTCATCGGGTTGGTCGTACTGCACGTGCTGATACTACGGGCGTAGCAATAACGCTTGTCAACAGAATTGATATGCCGAAGCTGCAGAGGATTGAAAAATTAATCGGATACAAGGTTAACAAGGAGCCGCTGCCTGCATTTATTGCTGAGATACATGAGAAACTACCCGACAATCGACCCTCCACCAGAAAACCTGAAAGAGGTAAATTTAAAAGGAGATATAATTAATACCCAATAACAATGCAAAGTGCAGAGAGTATAAAAAGGAGAATTGAAATGAAAGAAAAAAATGAATTTATAAGTGAATCTCCTATCGAATCTACATCAATTAAAGTATCCAACGATTCCAATTCCAATGAAATCCTGGTATTCACATCTTTCTGCAATGTTTACAAAGTTCAGAAAAAGGAGATCATTGATAAGCTTCAGGCATTACAGAAAATTGACCTGGAACCTGGAGAAAAACCTATTTACCTGACTGGCGAAAAGAAATATACGGGATTTTTAATTGTTGCTTTCGAAAACGGAAAGATCGGAAAGATTTCGACTGACAGTTTTCAAACCGAGTACGCAAGGAAAAAACTAAAAAATGCTTTTAACTCTGAATCGAGATTGATTTTCATTGAACTCATCGAACATGATATCGATCTGGTTGCCATAAGCAGTATAAAGAAAATTGTCCTTTTCAACACATCTCAGATTAATCCGGTCGGAAGCAGAACAACAAAGGGTGTGCAGGTAATGAAATCAAAAGATGGCAGTTCAATGATACAGGTTAAAAGGCTGGAAAACACAAAACTGACCGATTCTGAGTATTACCGTAAAAGCGACTGAATGTTGTTGGATATTACCTTAAACAGGAGGATGAAATTTAAGCCAGATAATGTTAAATCTAAATCAAGCCCCTGAAGATCTATTATTTACAGGGGCTTATAAACAAACAAAGCGTAAACTTCATGGTAACGTTTCGACTTCGAATACATGTGGCAATCCTGTCAAACTGCAACCGGAACTGATACAACGATAGGTTCCTTAACGGTGTGACGGTCTTTCGCCTCCTGGATATTTGAATCAGTCATGATAGCCATAAGCTTATCCATATTTGTTACTTCCAGAACCATTACTACAGATTTGGGATCATCCTGATCCTGAAATGTTTTAAAGCTTGATACGGCAGGAGCAAATAGCCGGGTTCTCTCATCATGGCCTTTCAGCCATGTTTTAAAATCACCTACTTTGTGTCGGACAACTACTGTTGGCATAATTACTATTTTTTAAGTTAATACCTGATTTGATAAAGTTGAATAATTCAGACAACTTCCTTAATTATTGGTAATAAGGAATATTATAACACAGGAATAATGTAAATGTTCAAAAGTTGCCCCAAATGAATAAAAAGGAGAATTAGACGGAGAGTTGACTGGTCAGTCTGGGAGTTTAGGTTAAGGTTAAGGTTAAGGTTAAGGTTGAGGCGTGATGTGCGAGAATTTAATGTTCATTTGCCTTCGGCGAGCTCCCTTCGGTCGGTTCTCTTGCTTACCTAAAAGAAATGAACAAATTAACAAGATCTGTAATCCGGACTACCTGTGCTTGGTCCGAACCACCTGTATCTGTATTTCGCAATAATATCGTAGACAGGATCTCTGATAAAAGCCGGCACTACAATAAGTACATAGAATAAAGGCCATAAGCCATCAAGGCATTTTAAAATATGCAGTACTGCATTGGATTTGGTAAAGATCTTTTCATTCTGTACTAACAATACTGAACCTTTATTTACATTTTTTTTGTTATATCGGTTTAGATATTCTGACGCCTTTTCCGATTCCAGAGGGATAAAACAGAAAATTCCAATGCTATCTTTTTTTGTGATAAATCTGACAACATTATTGCACAATTTGCAGGTACCGTCAAAAAGAATTATATAATTTATACCCTTCTTTTTATCGTCTCCGATCCTATTGCGTTTTAAAGATAAATTCATTGTCTGGCAATTCAAGAAACAAAGATAGAAATTGTTTCTTATCAATAGAACTCATCGACCAGGACTTTATTCACTTTTAAAGGTGTGATCATAACTAGGAATGAGGCTTGATTTGCTAGCACCTCCAAACCCGGTCAAACATTTTATATTCTTATTTGTATTACTAATAAACAGATTCTGACGTATGAGCAGCAATAATAAACTGGTCAAAATTGATCAACCGGTTGTTCACTTCGAAAATTCCGGAGTATTTTTCTTCAACATCAACCTTAACCTCAGTCTCTACCTTCTGTGCGCTGTTGTGCCTTAGCGCCGTTGTGCTTAGACCGGGGCAGACTATTAAGTCTTTAAAGCATGATAATTAACTTAAGCAACTCCTGTTTGCTTTTACCGATTTTTTCACTCAGAAGTGCCAGCATGGCATTTTCCTCTCCTTCTTTAAAATTGAGGTCTTCATGGGAAAGATTTTTAAATTTTTTCAGGAGTTTTTCTTTCCAGTATCCTCCTTTATTCGCTTTCATGACTCTAATATTTTGTTTTTAAATGTTATGACCTTTATACCAAAGACGCACCCTATTGCGGATACGTTGCAGAATCATGAATAAAATCGGTGGATAGAGGACGGCGATCGGTAAGCGGAATGCAAAATTAGAGTGTACGATAGGTTGTACGCGGATAACACAGTATCAAGAAAAAGAAAGTAACAATAGAACATTAACCTCAATAATTCGTTTTATAATCAGACACTGAAAACGAAAGTATTATGAATCCAAATGCAATTAGAGAATTTGCTTCTTCTTTTCAAAAAAGCAGAATACTATTAAGCGGTTTTGAGCTTGACATATTTACAAATATTGAGGAATCCGGCATTACAAGTAACCAGATTTCACACAATCTGAATTTAGATGAACATGCCTGTGAACGTCTTATGAATGCGCTGGTAAGTTTAGGTTTTCTTAAAAAGCAAAACCAGTTATTCTTCAATACCGCTGAGAGTTTTGCCTTTTTGTCGAGAAAGAGTCCTGACTATTTAGGAGGTTTGATGCATTTAAACCATCTGTGGAATACCTGGAGTAATCTTACAAAGGTTATAAGAACAGGCGTTTCTGCCCATCCTGAAGAAATAAATGAAAGAGGAGGAGACTGGCTTACTCCCTTTATAACTGCGATGCACGACAGGGCAAAAAAACAGGCTCCCCAGCAACTGGCAAGTATTGATTTGTCAATAATTAAATCTATCCTGGATATCGGTGGCGGTTCAGGTGCATATTCTATGGAATTTGTTTCGCGGAAATCCGGAATTGAAGCTACTGTTTTTGATCTGCCTAATGTTGTACCGATAACAAAAGTTTTTCTTGAAAAAGAAGGTTTTTCGGATAAAGTAAAGATTTATGCCGGCGATTACACAACAGATGATCTGCCCGGGGGATTCGATATGGTGTTTTTATCTGCGATTATTCACAGTAACTCCTTGAAGATAAACCGGGATCTGATAAAAAAATGCTTTAGTTCGTTAAACAGAAATGGCCAGATTATAATTCAGGACTGGATAATGAACAATGACCGGACAAAACCAACATCCGGCGCTGTTTTTGCAATAAATATGCTTGTGGGAACCGAATCGGGTGATTGTTATACCGAGCAGGAGGTTATCGAAATGTTAAGTGCCGCAGGATTTAAAGATATTTCAAGAACAGAATTTGAAACAGGGCTAAGTCGGATGGTTGCATATAAAAAATAATTTCCGGATTGTCCTCGCTCCCTGACTTAAAGGATCCAGCCTTCAGAGGTGGCCAAAGTAAGCAATATTTTTTGAGTGATCCGCCGGGTTTTGTATTTTAAAGGATGTAATCACACAAATTGCATTTCAGAAGTATTAAATAACAGGCAACAAAAACTATGTGAATAATGCAACTTTATTCAATAATTGTGTAATAGTGTACTATAAATATGGGCTTATCTTTAGATTTCTTGATAAACATACAATAAATTGAGGAGGATATAAAATGGATATTGATGAAAACATCGATCCTAAGCCAGTAAATGACAATACTGAAGCCAGGAAAAAAGAAGCCCTTATCAGAGAAAATGAAAACAGGATAAGGAAAGAAGAAGTAAAAAAAGCGGTTGTAACGACTTCAATCATTGGATTTGTAGTCCTGTTAATTGCCATAATAATTGCTTTTTCGTTCTATAACCGTGATCATAAACTACTCCTCAGTCAGATGGAAACACAGAAGAATTCATTTACTGAGAAACTAACTTCCCGCGATTCATCAATAGGAGAATGGGTTACCACTTTTAGTGAAGTTGAAAAAAATATCGCACTCATAAAGGAAAAAGAGCACATAGTTTCAACCAATTCGTCGACTGGGGAATTATCCAGGAATAATAAACAACAAATTCTGGATGATATTAAATACATTAATACACTACTTGAACAGAACAAAAAGAAAATTGCCTCTTTAAATAGTCAGTTGAATAAGTCTGGCGGAACAATAAAGGGTCTGCAAAATACAATTGCTGGATTGGAGGCTTCGGTTAAACAGAGTGAAAGTGATGTTGCGGATTTGAAGGCCACGCTGCTCACCAAAAAATTTGAGATTGAACAGCTAAATACCGAGAAGACCGATTTGCAGGGAACTATTGTTCAGAAGGATGAGAAAATCAATACTCAGACTCAGGAGATGAACAAGGCTTTTTTTGCATGTGGAACGTTTAAACAGCTGAAGGCTAAGGGGCTTTTAACTAAAGAGGGCGGATTCATCGGATTAGGGAAAACGAAAACCTTAGCTGCAAGTTTTCCTGATAGCTCATTCACGCAAATCGATATTACTGCTATGAAATCGATTCCCATAAATTCAAAAAGCGCTAAGCTTATCTCTGAGCATCCCGCGAATTCATATCAGTTCATCCGTGATAAAGACAAGAAAATTGAATCAATAGAGATAACAGATCCAATTCAGTTTTGGAAAATTTCAAAGTATGCAGTTGTGGAGATAACTAAATAAAGTATAGAAATATTCTTCTCAAACCCCGCAAGGTCAATGATCTTCGGGGTTTAGTTTTTTCATAACATGATGGTTGGGAGGGAAGGATATCTTGTCCCGATTTTTCGCAGGAGGCCCGTTGAGGCCCCCTGGCCGCTTCTTCGATCTGAATTGCTGATTTAAGAGAAGGGCGGCCTTCCCCCTAAAGGGGGATTAATACTGTGAATTTAATGAGCCTTATTTTGGATTTCAAGTGGCCTCAGAGAATTTTGACTTTGGATTTTTGAATGCCACCAAATCTTTTTTGGAACCAGATTAACATTTTTGAGACTGTGAAGCGAAGGCATTTAGTAAGCATTACTGTTTGAGGAGGACGAAGTCCGACGAGTTGTAATGCGTGGGCAGACGAAAAAATGTTAAGCTCAAAAAAGATTTGAGGTCGCCCTTTTTTGGTTCGTTTTTTGGGCGAGCAAAAAATGAACAAGAATCATTTCAATTTAAGCATCAGTGCTTTATACCTGGCATCATTCCGTATCATCCCGAACACAGGATCGGACTCGACCGTCTTTCGTGAATTAAAACCATGATTTATAGCTGCAGAAAGTGCATCGACCGACTCCTTAGATTTACCTGATCCACACAGGGACCTGGCAAGATTATAATAATTATTCTGGTTTTCACTATCCGACAATGTGCAGATCTCAAACTGGAGAACTGCCTGTGCATAAAACCTGTTCCTGTAATATGATGCCCCCTGCTCAGAGCAGAGGATAGAAATGAAATTCAGGATTCTTGATGCCATTTGGCTTTCTTCAGGACTGTCCTGATCACGAAGCCTTATAAGTGCTCCGGTCTCATTTTTCCACCAGGTTAATGCACTGTCGGGTAATGAACCTGAATTAACGATCTCATCCAAATAGTTCAGATATTTTTCTCTGCTCTCCTGTTCAGTTGCAGCCATTTTATTCCATTTACGGATTGCCTTTTGATATTCAGAAGATTTTTCCGAATCAGTCAACAATTTTGTCATCTTTGCGGCGAATGGAGTTCCCTGGAAGTCTCTTGCGGCAAACCTCATGTACATTATCGCATCAGCCTGGTTTCCGGCGGATAACTGCGAATTGATCAGGTTTTGTGTTTTGTTTTCAATATATGAAAAAAATGTCTGATCGGCCGGTATTATTTTTCTGTTCATTGTCTGAAGTACAATCCATTCCACAGCTTCAGTGATCAAATTGGAACCGGGCCATTGATGACTCCCGGAGAATGTTCTGAAATATGATATCACCCTGGTCCGGTTGCTGAAAAAGCCCAACAGGTCATGCATTTCGAGATAATTCATATCGCGGGTGCCTGCCAGTCCGTAATATAAGAAGTCAGAATATACTGACGGGAGATAATTTCTGTCATTAGGCAGACCTGCCCCACAACCGATAACAGCGGAGATCCTCTTTTCTTTTACAGCAAAGGCCATTGCAAAACGTGATCCTCCGGAAAAACCCGCAGCATATATCCTTTTCTGATCTACAGTGAATCGTTGTTCTACATCCTGAAGCATTACAGCTGCGGCAGTGAAGTTATCTTCCATCGGTCCATTGTGCGAATTGTTTGAACAGGCAAGG
>PLMC01000038.1:0-17520 GCA_003141495.1 Bacteroidales bacterium | reverse complement strand
AGGCTGAATATCTTTTTAAAGATGGTTCCCATTTTTATAAAGACAAAAGATAAAAGTATAAAGACAAAAGTAATGTATTATGTATTATAGACGATAGATGATGTTAATAAGACGCACGACACGTGACACACGAAGCATGGAAGATAAACAGAAATCCATTAACCGCACCCCTTGGCAAGCCCGGGGTAGGCTGCAAAGAGATTTTATCTGGCATCTAGATTGTCAAAAATATCTGATTTTTTGGAAACAGATTAACATTTTTGAGGTTGCGAAGCGAGGGCTGAGGCCGCCCTTTTTTGGTTCGTTTTTTGGGCGAGCAAAAAATGAACAAACTTAATCCTTCATCTTTTCTGCAAGGGTCTGGCGGATCATCTGCCTCAGTTCCAGTTGTTTGCTTTCAACCTCATGTCTCGAAGTTGGCCGGAAATATTCTGCATAACGGCATTTGACCAGCTTATATGATAAGTTATCCACATTGCCTTTAATATCAACTCCGAGTTTTATAGGCAACGGACAATCAATCACTGAAACATGGTAATCGAAAGTCATGTCAAAATTATGGCGACCTGCTATAACAGCCTTGTATTTATCCATGACAATCAGGAAAGGATAAACATCAATTTCGTTACGGAAGATGGTAAATTCGGCCGACAGAGAATCAACCTTGTTTTGGGTCTTTTTATTGAATCTGAGCGTTTTGGCAATCTCACTGAAGGTCTGACCGTCCATTAGAACCAGATTATTCCCTTGAATGGATGCAGCTCCACGCAATGTCGATTTTTTGATATTATATAAAGAATCAAGGTATGTCTCGGCCGCAATATGAAATTCCCCCCTCCCGCCGAATGATTTCAGCATAGGCATCAGAGAATCAATGTCAGGAATCATAGTCAGCAATTCACTGATCTCAACATCCATCATATGATAATCAATTCCGAGATACAGGTGATTTTTGCGGGGTGTACGATACATAGCCGTTAGCTGCATCCTTGCTGCAGGTGTATCGAATGTAAGTCCGTCAAGAAGGAGGATGCCATCATGAACTTGCACGGCGCCTTTAATATTTGTAGCTGTGTCAACACCAATTGTAGCCAGTTTGATATTAGCATTAAGCATCACATCAATTTTCTTTGGAACAATGTAGGGACCCGTACCTACAGTGTCAACCGTTCTGTTTTCATGCTTATTTACACTTGCAGAATCATTGGTGCCTATTCCGCTTGTCAGAGTCATTAACTGGGCAACATCGGTTTTATTCGAAATAAAATTGAATTTACCCCTCAAAATTGAATCGCCTCTGAAATATGACAAAACGTTATTTAAATTACCTGTAAGCCGAAAATCAGATTTGCCAATCTTCATGCTGCTTTCCTTAATGCTGAACGTCTCAGGGTCGAAATCCATTTTTACGGATGGGATCTCGATAGGATTTGTAAGTTCTGACATGGTAACCAAACCCTGGTTAATGTCAACATAACCTTTCACGAGCCATTGCAGGAATATATCTTTCTGTGTATTGTCATTCAATATGTCGAGGTCTGTGCTGATATTATTAACAAATGCAGTGTTTTTGCCCATGGCTGTTTTCAGTTCACCGCTCTTATACGATAAATTTATATGTGGCTGATCAGGTTTATCTGATCTGGGAGATAACAACACTTTCCCATTTGGAGCGACAATGGAGATGGTCATGTCATGCATTCCGGCCGACATTGAATCCATGCTGAAACTGCAAATAAGATATGGTATCCTTGTAGTATCCCTGATGTCTGAGGTTTCGAGGATAAGTGACGATTTTTTAAGCCATGCACTATAGCTTGCAAGTTTCCCTGCCACAATATTGTCCGAAATTATCGATGCAAAAACAAAACCGGTGTTTTTTGATAAAGGTTTATTATTAGGCAATGCAAAATCGATCTTTGATCTGTCAGTTTTAAGTGATATGCTATCATATTTAACATCAAAATCCGACAGGGTTACGGAACCAGACAATTTCATCTTTTCAAATTGCATCTTATCAACCTGGCTCATTGAAAAGCGTGACTTAACCTGTCCCGATGCTTTTCCCCTGATGGTAGTCTTTATACTCTTCGGGATGATACTGTTAAATTCATCCAGTGTTAATCCGGCACTGGTGGTGAGATTACATGAAATATCATTAAACAGATGAGTTACCATACCCTCGGTCTTTAGGGTTGACTGAGGTGTTTTTGCCGTGAACCGGTTAATGAGGACGAATGAAAGTGAGTCGCTTTTCAGATCAGTGTGTATCATTAAATCACCATCAACATCATGAAGTGGCAATGGAAAAGCGGAATACTTCAATGTCCCTTTTTCAAACAAAATATGCATATCCATTAGCGGCATATGTGAATCATTATAGACGCCTGTGATGCTCCCATCCGACGACAGCAATCCGTCAACATCAATTCCGTTGAAATATGACTTATATGAAGGTGGGACAAGTGCAAGGATATTTTTAACCGGCCATGATGCAAGTTTATAGGTCAGGTCGGTAGTAATGTTCTTGCTTATAGTGTCATTTTCAATAGTCCCGTTAAGCAATAATTCCATATAATTTATTGAAGCAGTTGCGTTTTTAAGTCTGATAAACCGGCGCGACATGATGACATCTATCGGGAGAACACACTGTAATGCTGCCTGCTGAAGGTATTTTTCTCCGCCATATTCAAGTGATATCATTGAAGTGCTTACCTTAACATTGCCGCTCATACTATCCCGGGAAATAGTTCCATTAATTTTTGCACTCAGGTTGCGGATTACAGTGTTAAGCTTTAATGACAGATCAATATAATTAAGGCTGACATCTTTCAGTTCAATATTCCTAATGTCAATGAAAGGTAATTCGGTTTTTGACTCTGCAGCGGGGGATGGATTGGTATCAGGAGGCATGATGTTATAGTTAGTATGTCCGAGGCTGTCGGAATAAACGTTAACCGATCCGCCATTCATNNGGGAATGTGCTGAAGAATGTTAATTCTACTGAACCTATTTCCGACTTGCAGGTGATATATTTTGCAGCCTGTTTGCGAACTATCGGAGTGATCCTTGCAGGAGTAAAGACAATCCAGATTACGACACAGATAGCAACGATCAGAACTCCCAGCAATGTAATAAGAGAAATAAAAAAAATCTTTATGAATTTTTTCATGGAATATTTAATCCAATCATTAACAACTTATGACAGCAGTGATATTTTACTTGCCCACTTTGGTAAAGGAGAAGCTTACCCCAAAATCATCATGATATTTCAATGAAGTTGCAGTTAATTCCGTAACTGTATAGACCTTGGGTACGGAGCCACCGATCTCAAGGACGTGGATTTGTGTCAATAAATCTTTTACAAGTGTCCAGGTAAATGCCTGTGCTTCCGCTTCGGTGACATTATCTGATGTATCCCAGGTACCGCCTGTGCCGTCGGCAAAATATTTATAGAATAAAGTTCCTGACTGCCATTTCCCGGTCAGCAGGGTTTGATCGTAAGTTGTATCCTCCTTTGTACATGAAACAGCAAAAAGAATAACCACAGTCAGCATTGTGAGATATCGCAGTGTCTTTTTCATAATTATAGCGGATTTAGAAATAATTTGATTAATAATAATTCATTAAAGTGTTTAGTCTAATACTAGAATTTCCGGTCAGATTTCAGGTTACAATATAATAAAAAGTCGTCAAACAAAAAAAAGACCGGGAGACGGGTAAACGATCGCAAAGACCCCCTCCCGCTTCGCGGGATCCCCCTAAAGGGGGAATAAATTCGTAATGCAATCAGGTTTTTGGATTTCAAAAGGCCTTAGATAATTTTATCGTAGCGGGGTACGAGGGTAACAGCAAGTTGGATTTCAAATGCCACCAAATCTTTTTTGGAAACAGATTAACATTTATGAGGTTGCAAAGCGAGGGCTTTAAGTAAGCATTACTGTTTGTGTCCCGCATAGCGGGACGAGTTGTAATGCGTGGGCAACCTCAAAAATGTTAATCCAAAAAAAGATTTGAGGCCGCCCTTTTTTGGTTCGTTTTTTGGGCGAGCAAAAAATGAACAAATTAATTCTCTTTTATCCTTTCATTGATTTCTTCAATAACCGGTTTTACATCTATATGCCTGTGACCACCTTTTAAATGATGTACTGTAATGTTATGTTTTGTAAATTCTTTCTTATCAAACTTTTTTTCATCTTCCCCCCAAAACACAATTATTTTCTTTTCCTCGATTTTCATTATTTCATGCAGCACATCATACGGCCAGCGTCTGCTATTTAGACCAACCTGATCGAGAAAATGAATTTTAAAATCTGAGTTGTAAGACGGGGAAAGCAATACTATAAATTCCACTTTATCTTTCCATTCCTCACTCATTAAATTGTAAAGAAAGGGCACCACTTCAGATCCGAATGAATAACCGGCAAAAATAAATTTCCGGCGATTATACCTTTTTAAATTCAAATTAATGTAAGGTAAAATACTGTCTAGGGTTTGCTGAGGTGTTTTACGCTTATGGAAAAATTTATACGAATTAATACACATTAAAGGGATATCATTTACACATAAACTGTCGGTCAGTTTTTCATCAAAAAAGCTTCTGCCTGAATCACCAGTAAAAAAAATCACTAATGGCTTATCGCTGGTAATGGTATCACTACATCCAGGATGTATTATATAATTTGTTTGCGCCTGTGCATCGTAATAAAATATAACCATTAAACAAAACAGATACTTTCTGAACATGTTGATTAAGATCAAAGACAAAAGTATAAAGTTGAGTAACGAAGTTACGAAATACCGCAAAGCGAGAATAAAAGTAATCTTAAAAAAGACATACGACTCACGACGCACGGGAAAAAGGCGTGGGGCGTCGGGTGAACTTACTAACACGAGTTCGACGAAGCCAAATGAACAGCAAGATTTTTGCAGCACTTTTCAAATAGTGGAGTCTTTTGAAAGAAATTATTCATAAATTCATTGGTTAAAACCCTTCTAAAATGAAATTAAAAAAGAATATCATCTTCCTGTTTTCAGTTGTCCTGATAGTGTGCTTTTCTCTGCCTCTGAAAAGCCAGGATAAACAATCTGAACTCATATTAGGGAAAAAAGTATCGGAATTATTAAAGGCAGGGGAAAAACACAAGTATATAGTAAAACTGGAAAAGGATCAGTTTGCTTTCTTTAGACTCGAACAGAAAGGGGTTGATGCTATGATCACCACCTTTGATCCTGACGGAAAAAAGATTGAGAGCTTTGACAGTCCAAATGGCAGAAAAGGGGATGAACTTGTCACTTTGTTTACGGGGAAAGAAGGGAGCTATGTTCTTGAAGTCACAGCTCTGGAAGAGAAGGGTCATCTGGGCAATTATGATTTAATATTTGAAAAACTCGAACCAAAAGGTTCCACTCCGGACAAACAGATCGATCAGCTGTTTACAGCCTATAATAATTTACAAACACCGGGAGCAGCAGTAGCCGTAGCAAAGGATGGTAAGATAATCTTCAAAAAAGGTTATGGTAGCGCCGATCTGGAATACAATATTCCAATTACTCCGGCTACAATTTTTCATATAGCCTCCCTCTCAAAACAGTTCACGGCATTTTCAATCCTGCTGCTTGAAGGAGAAGGCAAACTTTCAATAAACGATGACATCAGAAAATATATTCCTGAGGTCCCTGATTTCGAAAAAGTAATAACACTCAACCAGCTTATGCATCACACAAGCGGGTTAAGGGATCAGTGGGATCTGCTAGCCTTGGCCGGGTGGCGACTCGATGATATAATCACAAAGGCCCAGGTTCTGAGGCTTGTAAGCAGACAGAAAGACTTGAATTTCAACCCGGGAGATGAGTTCCTCTATTGCAATACCGGATTTACTCTTTTGGCAGAGGTTGTGGCACGCGTGTCGGGACAGACTTTCGCTGAATTTACCCGGATCCATATTTTTCAACCGCTCAAAATGAACAACACACTTTTTTATAACGATTGTGAAAAGATTGTGAAGAATAGAGCATATTCTTATCATGCTGACAGCACTGGTCTTAAAAAAAGTATATTAAGTTATTCCGTTGTAGGTGCAACAAGTCTTTTCACAACTGTCGAAGATCTTAGTCTCTGGGCTATGAACTTCGAAAATCCTGTTGTAGGAAAAGATATTATTGAGAAAATGAATATGAAGGGTATACTTAATAAGGGGGATACAATAGGTTATGCTATGGGACAGGGTATCGGAGTTTACAAAGGGCTGAAATTCAACGCTCATGATGGTGCAGATGCCGGCTACAGGACCAGTTTGTGGAGGTTCCCTGATCAAAAATTCTCTGTGAATGTTCTAAGTAATTTTGCTTCATTTAACGCATCGGGGATGGCAATGAGGATCGCCGATATTTACCTGAAGGACAAGGAAGTGACAAAGACGCCTAAGAAAGAGGAAGAGGCTAATATGGAGAACAAAGCCTCATCTGATAATAAGAGTTTAAAAGTTGATCATGACACACTTATGGGTTACTGTGGTAAGTATGAACTTGATCCGGGAGAAATGGCAACTGTGTCGTTAGAAAATGAAAGTCTTTTTGTTGAGGCACCCGGACTTCCAAAAACATCGATGACGACCATTTCATCAACAACATTTGATGTAAATACGGTCTCTGCAAGAGTTACATTTCTGAGAGATGAATCAGGTAAAGTTGTCAAACTTAAGGCGCAGATGAATGGAGAAGAACATTTTGCTATGAAAATGCCTGATTTTGACCCGTCTAAAGTGAATCTTGCTGAATATGCGGGAGATTTTTACAGTTCCGAATTAAGTACGACCTATTCAATTGTAGTTGAATCGGGAAAACTGATTGCAAGACATTTCCGGACAGGAGATATTCATCTTGTTTCTGCTAAACCTGACCAGTTTACTGGTGATCAGTGGTATTTTGGAAATATCGAGTTCATAAGAGATAATAATACTATAACCGGATGCAAAGTTTCAACAGGAAGAGTGAGGAATCTGACGTTTGTAAGGATGGGGCAATGAGGTATCAGGTGTGAGGTGTGAAGAAAAACTGCAGACGGCATTCGGCGGGGTACAAAGTTGTTAAGAATCAATAGAGCCAAAGGGGAAACGTAAAACACTTTAGCCTGCAATTTCAATACCCACTTTTTTCCCTGTCTCTCTCACATAATTTGCAGCAAGCAGGTATTCCTCCTGAGTTGACAAATGCTCTAACATGAACGGAATCTCTTTGAGTTTACCAGCTTCCTGCAGGAATACAGAATAATTGAGTGCACCCAATCCTGGTCTTCGCTCCTCGAGATGAAGCGTCAGCTCGGGCATTATTAATATGTCTTTTGCATGGATAGATTTGATATACTTTCCCAGCTTTGAAAAACACTCTCTCAGGAAGGCCGCATTATTAAAGTACTTTCGCGGATCTGAGATTATATTAACCGGATCGAGATGCGCTCCAAACTGTTTGCGATCGATGGCCCTGATCAGTTCAAGATATGAATCGGGCGAATCGGGAAGCATATATGGCATCGGCTCCAGTGTATAAAAAGCAGTTGATGGTTTTACTTCGTCTATAATATGCCTTACATTCTCAACTATAAGATCAAATGTCTCCCTGGCATAATTCCCGGCATATGGCCCATCCCATATCTCACCCCTTGCACCTGATATGTTCACACAGCATCTTGCGCCGATCTCATCTGCAAGATATAACGCATCGATATTCTTTTTAATGGCATCCTTTCGTGCATTGTCATCTGGATCTAGGGTATTATTCCAGGCTCCAACCTCAGAAATAATAATATTGTTTCTTATAGCTTCTTCTCTGAAGGCTTTTATAAGCTCCCCAGGTGCACCAGGCTGAACCGGGCAGTAAGCTGCGGTATATCTCAGTGATTTAACAGCATTTACCCAGTCGGCAGGATCATTAAAATTTCCTTGAACAGGTCCACCTAATCTCACAGGATTGGCTCCTTGCGAGACTGTTTGGGCTCTCATTGCCGATGGAATAATAGTGAGAGCTGCCGTAGCAATACTACTTTTTCTGATAAAATGACGTCTGCTAATCTTCATTTTCATTTTAATAAATAAATTAATAAACCGGCAAGCCTCTGAAGAACTTGCACTGAGCCCTGCGCCCCGTGCTCTACGCCCTGCGCCTTCCTAATAATACCTGCCAATAAACTTATCATCAACAATCAGCTCTTTCATTTGTGCCGGATCGATGATATCCTGTTTTCTATAAATGATATTCCCTCCCGGTTCAATGACCATTGTATATGGCAAACCGCCCTTCCATTCCGGATCAATGGCCTCAATCATCTGATACACATCATCCTTATTAAAAATATAGTTCTTGTTTGAAGCTTCGTGCTGTTTAAGAAAAGCAAGTACATCCTGCTTTTTGGCCCCTTTATCAGCACTTATTGTAATAAACTCAAATTTCCGTCCACGGTACATTCTGTCTATAATTACCAGATCGGGAAATTCTGTAACACACGGTCCACACCAGGTGGCCCAGATATTTATTAATCTTAGTTTTCCTGAGGAGCTGTTCTTTACCAGTTCTTTAATACCGTTTATATCAATATCTTCAAGAGTTACTGGCAATTCGGCCCATTGTTTATAAAGCTTCTGAGTATATTCGCCTTTCCACGACCATTTGATTGAGCATCCGAATACTTTTGTTGTGGGGGTTGTAACTGGTTTTCCTGCAAGCACTTCATCGATCGCATTTTTGAGATCTTCACCGTTCCCTGTACCAGGCTTTTCTGATCCGTCTACACGTCCCGCATAACATAAAACGCGGTTTTTGTCAAAGACAAAACAATGTGGAGTGGCAACCGGACCATAAGCCAGCGCACATTTCTGATTATCACCATCATAAAGATAAGGAAATGTAAATCCTTTGTCTTTTGCACGCAGCTTCATTTCTTCAAAACTGTCGCCTTTATCGGTGTAGCCCAACTCTGAATAATTCAGAGCAGTTGTGGAGTTAGGTGAAATCATTACAAGAGAAACACCTTTTGATCTGTAATTCTTTTCGATCGCAATTATCCGGTCTTCATAAGCCTGGGCAGTAGGACAATGATTACAGCTAAAAACAATAACCAGTACAGATGCTTTCTCAAAACTTTTCAGGGTATATGTTTTACCATCGATCCCGGGAAGACTGAAATCAGGAGCTTTTGACCCAATCTTAAGAGTTAGTGGTTCGGGATGATTGGTTTGAGAATAACCGATGGAGGTAGTAATAAGCAATAAAAGAAACAGGGATATTTTTAAAACACTCTTTATAGTCTTCGGATTAACAGGATTAATTAAGTCCCAAGGTATGTTTTTTGAATTGCTATAAAGAAGGGCACAACCGGTTACTCCCGCTTTGAAGCATTTTGTCACAAAATCACGACGCTTAATTTCCGTTTTCATTGGATTAATATTTATGGTTATCCTGATAGAAAATCAAATTTAAATAAAAAGTCAGATAAATCAAAGGCGAAACGGTGCAAACGCGGAGGGGAAGAAAAGAGGGGGAGAAAGGGAGAAGGTTAAGGCTGAGGTTAAGATTAAGGTTGAGGTTAAGGTTAAAGAAATGCACAGGGTTCAGGCTTAAGGCTCTGACCGATAAAGTAGCATAATAGGTATAGCGCAGGAAAGCTTGTGAAAAGTATTACAATTGTAACCCTTTGAACCATAGCGAGTGCAACTTTGCCATCTGACGTACAATTTTATCATTTATCAGCTGGCTGTCCTCGAACTTACGAAGAATGTTGATCTCTGCAATGGAGATCATTCGTCTGCATTTGGACGAATTTGTTTTTAATAATGTAGAGCTTCTCATAATACAAAGATAGGCTCCTTCATTTCATTGTCTATTACACAATTACAAGAATATGTTATATTATTCTCACTATTAGTAGCAATGACGGAGAAAAGGTTGAGGTTGAGAAAATGGTACAGAGCTCGTGCAGAAGGCACTGATCGACGAAGGAGCATCATATTCAAAGAGCGCATCACGATTCAATCTAACTTTGATTTTCCGTTGCTGATTAACTTAAATTTCATATTTTTAATATTCATACGTGAATTATGAATCTAAAGCAAAAATATGGCCAAACTGCTATGGTGGCAGGAGCCTCAGAAGGTATCGGAGCTGCCTTTTCTACCTGCCTGGCAGCAGAAGGAATAGATCTGGTGCTTATTGCACGACGTCTTATTCCACTCCAACAATTAGCTCATTCATTGGAGAATGAATACAAAGTAAATATTACTTGTATAGCCTGCGATCTGTCTGAGAAAGATTCTGTGCAAAAAATTAAGGGAACATTAAACGGTCGCGAAATAGATATTCTTATCTATAATGCCGCCCTCTCATACCTGGGTCCTTTTCTTGAAAACAGCGCAGAGAATCATTTACAGGCTGCCAGGGTAAATATGTTAACACCACTGAATCTGGTCCATTTTTATGGAGGGAAAATGGTGAACAGAAAGAAAGGCGCAATAGTGTTAATGACTTCACTTGCCGGACTCCAGGGTAGTGGTTATCTGTCGGTTTATGCAGCAACCAAGGCATTTAACCGGATCCTTGCAGAAAGCCTCTGGTATGAGTGGAAAAAATCAGGAGTTGATGTCATAGCCTGTTGTGCAGGCGCCACAGCGACTCCCGGTTTTAAAAATACCAAACCCGAAAAAAGCGGATTTTTTGCTCCGCGGGTCCTTGAACCTGAAGAGGTTGTAAACGAATGCTTGAGAATGCTGGGCAGACAGCCTTCATTCATAACAGGGAGGGCTAACAGAGCTGCATCATTTATCATGCAAAAGATACTGCCGCGTAAAATGGCTGTTAACATTATGGGAGATACCACAAGGAAAATGTATAGACTTTAATAAGGCAACAGGCGTCAGGCGGGAGGCGGGAAGTTGAGGTTGAGATTGAGGTTGAGGTTAAGCTTAATAAATGAAAGGAATTATCCGGTAGGGAACTTTCTTTTTGTACTCTTTCCAAAGTTCTCCGTATTTTAATGTACAACGTTTATCGTCGTCTCTCTGACGTGTTAACAACAGAATAATATAGTACAATGGGTACAACCATGGACCTATTAAAGAAGGATGACCTGTACAAAGAATTATGCCTGACGCCATTAATATTTCACCGCAGTAATTAATATGCCTGCTGATTCCCCAGAATCCGTTTACCAACAGGGAATTATTCCCATCCGAAATAGTTTCAGGAATTATCGAGAGAAATGATCTTCCCGGATCCTTCTTGAAAAAATACTTCTGCAAATTAGCGCCACGTGATAATATCCATCCTGTAAAAAAAATCAATACATACAAAGATAATAACCAGGAAGGAGTGTATGCAACAGGCAAATCTACTGTTGACCATAAAAAAATAGAATAAAAATATGGATAGAAGACCATACATCCCCATCCAAGCTTGAAACCCACTCTTTCTGCAAATAAATCATAAGTGTACAGATGAACCTCCTCGAAGATGAAATAATCTATTATGAAAAAAGTAAGCAAGGCAGTTGAAAGAATGATCCCTGCTGATGCACGATCACCATACCGCATACAATGATGAACTGTAAAACTCAGTGCATTCAGTTCCAGAATGGTTGCCCCTGTTAAATATAGCCACATTTTTGCATCAGCCAGTCCACCGCGGAATTGGAGGTTTTCTATCCGTCCAAAAAAAAGATCCGACATGAAAGAATTGCTTACAGGCGGATATCGTATAACAACGGCAAGGGAAAAAATAATACCTGATAAACATGCTCCGGACAGACAGTACCACCTGTAATTATAAAGCCAGTCAAAAGGAACAATATCAAAATAACCCAGTAAAAACCATACTAAAATTACTGTGAGGAAAACCTGCATGCCATTAATATGATATCTCAGTTTTTCATCGGAGTTTGTTTTGGTAACATAACCTGTTACCCATCTTCCCGGTAACAGAGTATTCAGAACAAAAATGAATATTGCAATAACGACAGGAGCCAAAAAACCAATGGGCTTATTCATGGTAATAAGTTATACCTTAAAATTATAATAAAAACAACATATTTTAATACAACCAACATAAAAAATATCCTGTTCTATATATATGCTTTTCTTTGTCCCTGACTCGTCGCTTCATCATTAAGCCTCTCCTCTTCCCCAAATCTCCCAGTCTCCCCTTCTTCTTCCTAATCATCTTCCAAACAGTCTCCTGAAAAAACCCCTCTTCTTATGTTTCACTTCTTTGGCGCCTTCATCGCGATAGATCTTTTTGTTATGGAAAAGATCCATGAATTTGTTAACTATATTTTTCTCTTTAAAATCAGGACAATCAAGTGCTCCCTGCAAATCCCCGGGAAGATCAGGAAAGGGGCTTATCAGTTGATGCGAAAGGGTATCATTATTCTGTACTTTCTTTAATGTAAGTGCCACAAGAGGCAAGGCAAGAGTGGTTCCGGAACCATATGACCCGTTATTGAAATGAATAGCCCGTGATGAAGCCCCTACCCTGGTAACAATAACAAGATTTGGATTGAATGCTGTAAACCAGGCATCGGAAAAATCCTGTGATGTTCCTGTTTTTCCTGCAATCGGCAGATTAATACCATATTCACTGCCCATTGATGACCCGGTTCCCTCCCTTACAGCTTTCTGTAAAATCGCACTGATCAAAAGGGATGATCTTTCGGTAAGCACTTTCTCTTTTTGATTATTGAATTGATTCTGCCAGATAATTTCACCATCGGGACTTTTGATAGATATAATATTTTGTGGTTCAATCCTGTATCCACCGTTGGCAAAAGCTGAATAGGCCACCGCTGTTTCCAGGATGCTTCCTTCGGCAGTTCCAAGGGCCAGTGCCGGCGTGTTAACCAATGCAAAGGAAAATCCCATTTTTCTCCACAAAGTATCACAATTCTCAAAGCCTACATTTAAAAACAAATTGTATGTCGGTATATTCATAGAGTGAACAAGTGCTCCGGCCAGTGAATACTTACCACCATTGATGTGATCATAATTTACAGGACTCCACTCATCAACTCCTGTAGGAGGAACCGAATCATTATCAAGATACTGACATGGTTGCATTCCCATTTCAAATGCCTCAGCATAGAGAACAGGTTTGAATGTTGAAGCAAGTTGTCTCCGGGCTAATATCTGATCGTACTGCTGCGATTTGAAATCGATACCACCCACCCATGCTTTGACTGATCCCGTTTGGGGGTCCATCGCGATCAGGCCTGCATGCAGTATTAATAGTGCCTGTTTCAGGCTGTCAGCAACAGTAACTGAATCGGAATGCGAACCATTCCAGTCAAATATCTGTCTTAAATTGATTTCCCCGGCACGCTTCTCCAGATTCAGGTTTTTAAGTTCCTGTTCAACAAGCTGGCCAATCAGTTTTTTACCTGAAGGAGTCTGATATTGCTCCCTGAGTCTCTTCTGCATCACGGAGAGATGTTCGCGAAAAGATTCCAGAGCATATTTCTGAAGAATAAGATTCAATGTGGTTGTAATAGTCAATCCATCCTCCTCAATATTCCACTTTTCCCCGGTAACCGATTGAACACTTCGCAATATTTTCTCAGATTCATTTTTTACACGGATCAGAAAATAATCTGCAGGCCCATCTGATTCAATATCTCTAAAATTCTGAATCAGAGACAGTTTACAGAGCGAATCCGCCTGAGATGCTTTGAGATAGTTGTATTTCACCATCTGCCTGAGAACCACATTTCTTCTTGCAACAGCGTTTCCGGGATGGAGACGAGGATTGTACAGGGTGTTCGCTTTCAGCATTCCAACCAATACGGCAGATTCTTCGGGTTTAAGAAGTTCAACTTTTGTATTGAAGTACCTTCGTGATGCAGTTCCGATACCAAAAATATTTTCTCCGAATGAAACTGTATTCAGGTAAAGCGTCAGAATTTCTTCTTTGCTGAATGATTTCTCCAGACGATGGGCGAGTATTGCTTCTTTTGTTTTGGTAATCAGAAGAGTCAGTCTTCCGGTCCTTTTTCTTCCAAACATGTTCTTTGCCAGTTGTTGCGAAATAGTGCTGCCCCCTCCCGAACTACGGTCATTAAGTATAACCGTTTTAAAGAGAACCCTTAAAAGGCTGCGTGAATCAATGCCTTTATGCTCAAAGAAACGTGAATCTTCCGTTGCAATCAGAGCATTAATAAGATTCGCGGGAATTTGTCCGTAAGAAATATTTGTCCGGTTTTCAGAGAAGATATTGCCAATAAGTATACCTTCTGAAGATAATACTGATGTTGCCGCAGCATTCTTAAAGTTCTGCAGTTCTTTTTTGGTTTGCAGATGGCCGAATACTCCCGAGTATACAGCAACCACAAAAACGACCGGTAAAGAAAGTATTACCAGGGCACTTATAATGAGAGTCTTCCAGTTTTTCTTTAACATTAATTGACAGCAAAATTAACGCACTGAACAAGATCATAGTGGTTATCGGGAAGTAAAACCTGAAGTTGTCCTTTTCGATGCGGATGTCACCGGGCAGATGACCTGGCCGGTTAAGCTTATCATGAAAAAAGTAGATTTATTATCTATCACTTAATTATTAATTTATTAATTCTCTACCATTAATTTCATTGTATATTGTTATATTTCATATATTTATGAAGTCTGAAACTAGAGTTTACCTATTTCAATAACATCTCCCTTTCGCGTGGATAGATCATATTCGTAAACCTTCTTCTGTGTAGGAGAAGATGATGAAATATCGTTATGTATCAAAGGTTTACCTATTTCAGGCATTTTATAGAACTGGTTGGGGTTTTGATCCCGGGCTTCCTTCAGACCTTTGCCTTTTAATGGTACATATGAACGCAGGCGGCAGTTTCCTCCTATTGAAGATTTAATTTTAGCCTCAGTAATTTCACCATCCCCCCACTGAATATCTACTTCAAAACCTCCTCTGGCTTTCAGTCCTTTTACACTGCCATTTTTCCATGCATCGGGTAAAGCCGGTAGCAAATGAATAGCTCCATCCTGACTCTGTAACAGCATTTCAGCAATACCCGAAGTACAACCAAAATTACCATCAATCTGGAAAGGAGGATGAGCATCGAAAAGATTTGGATAAGTACCTCCACTTTGGCTTCTTCCTGACCTTACAGTCGGTTTTAACTGATCTGTAATGAGTTTATATGCATGATTGCCATCAAGAAAACGAGCCCAAAGGTTTACTTTCCAACCCATCGACCATCCTGTTGATTCATCACCCCGGGCTATAAGTGAAGTTCTTGCTGCAGAGAATAATTCCGGTGTCCGGTAAGGTGAAATCTGATTCGACGGGAAAAGACCGTATAAATGGGAAACATGGCGGTGGTTGTCGTTCTGACTATCCCAATCGTACATCCATTCTTGTAATTGTCCCCATTTCCCGATCTGCATTGGGGGAAGACGTTTCACTGCTTCTTCCAGTTTTACCATCAGCTCTTTATCAGTATTCAGAATTTGTGCTGCTCTGATAGTCTTTGTGAACAGATCAAAAACCAGTTGATTGTCCATGGTGGTTCCTGCAGAAATTGAAGCATCGGAGTGGACGGATGGCGCATTTTCCGGAGAAACCGACGGGCAGACCACCAACCATTTATGATCGGGTTCTTCAACCAGGAAGTCGAGGAAAAAAACCGAGGCTTCTTTCACAATCGGATAAACTGACTTTAAAAACTCTTTATCACCGTTAAAATCATATTTATCGAATAAATGCTGGGAAAGCCAGGCACCGCCCATAGGCCACATACCCCAGAAAGCGCCATCTATCGGACCATTAATTCGCCAGATATCAGTATTGTGGTGCAGTACCCATCCCCGGGCACCATACATATCTTTTGCCGTTTGTCTGCCTGTCTGAGAAAGTTCCTGCACCATCTTTATAAGTGGTTCGTTCATCTCAGTTAGGTTGGTTATTTCTGATGGCCAGTAGTTCATCTCGGTATTTATATTTACCGTGTATTTGCTATCCCAGGGCGGCGTGAGCTGGTCATTCCAGATACCTTGCAGGTTGGCAGGCTGGCCGCCGGGCCTTGATGCAGAAATTAACAAGTAGCGACCGAACTGAAAGTATAAAGTCACCAGTTGGGGATCATTGCCTTTGTCAAATTGTTCAAGACGGATATCTGTAGGATTTTTTACGGAATCCGTTAGTCCCAAATCAAGACTTACCCTATTGAAATATTTTTGATAATCAGCAATGTGGTCTTTTAATGCCTGAACGTAATTTTTTTTCAGAGCATTCTGCAGGTAAGTGTTTACCCTTTCATCGGCATTAGCGCTGATATCATTATAATTCTTAAAATTAGATGCAACGGAAATATAAATAATGGCAGCATCAGCATTGGTTACGTTCAAAGAGGTATCATTGGATGATACAGCGCCTCCTGTAGTTAATATCTTCACTTTGGCTTCAAACTGAACATTACCTTTTACTTTTTCAAAATCGTTTGTTTTTCCCGATAAAACCAGTTCATTATTGCCTTTAGTTGAGATATCAACTTTTGATGGCCTGTCCATCGTCGCAGAAAGACTAATTGAACCTGGTTTGTCGGCAGAAATCCTGACAATGATCACCTGGTCAGGGAATGAAGAAAATACTGTAGTTTTGTAATTTACCCCGTTCAGAATAAATCGTGATGATACCATGGCCTTTTCGATATCAAGCTCCCGATAATATCCGGAATAATTTTCATGACCCGGGAATACAAGTCTAAGATTCCCTACTGTCTGGTAAGGCATTCCATTGGAAGTTTTACTGATGAATTTTGCATTTACCAGGTCCTGTGCTTCTTTATATTTGCCTTCAAAAATTAGTTTTCTGACTTCAGGTAATGCCTCTTTAGCGTCGGGATTATCGTTGCGGTTAGGCTGCCCGGCCCAAACTGTGTTTTCATTAAGTTGAATAACTTCCTTAGATGGGTCTCCATATACCATGGCGCCTAAACGTCCATTTCCGACAGGCAAAGCTTCAACCCATTGTTTGGCAGGGTGTAAATACCAAAGCTTTAAGTAAGTGTCGCTTTGGGCAATTCCATTAATAATTATACCTGAGAGTATACAGATGAGCATTATTCTTTTATTCAACATTTTTTCAATTTTATCAATTTCTTAATAAATGAACTTGCCGGTCATAAACGAACTATTCTATTCAGTCCTGTTTTATGCTATAAATCTATTAATTATTTATTCCCCAGCCAGTAAACTTTAGAGAATTTTTTACCTGAGAGAATTCCCAACCCATTTCCTGAAAAGTAAAATGTCAATAAATATATCAGACTCTTTTAATATAAAATTCAATTATATTTAAACTGTCTTAAATCTGTGATTAAAAACTAACATCTGATTTTATGAAAAGGACAACCACTGTCATAAACGCATTATTTATTGCCTTGATGGCTAATCTAATCCTTCAAACTTTCTGCTCAAGTTCAGATCCAAGATCCACTGATAAAAGGGAAATGGTATTGTGGTACAATAAACCTGCTGACAT
>PLMC01000019.1 GCA_003141495.1 Bacteroidales bacterium | reverse complement strand
CCTTCAAGAACGTTCCTTCAGCAAGTAACGAAAAAGCATTTTCAGGGGAGAGAGTATAACGATCATCACTCTTTCGTATTCTTTATTTTTAATGAGAGCGGGAAAACAATAAACGAAGGATTTAAAAACCCATTTAAGAAACCCATTAAAACTGCCGAGTACCTTAAAGAGTACGAGAGGCAAAAGAAATTTGAAATATCCGTTGAGCGATGCTTTGATTATATAAATAACTCTCGTTACCTGAAGCTTGATCCCGTTACCGAGGAAGTTTATAAATACCTGGAGTTTGGCTATTTTAACTCTTTCTACGAGGACCGGTACACCGAGATAGATGTAGATAAAATGAAGGTAGGCAATAAGTTCATAGGTCTTTTTGCCGTAAACCAGTTTAAACAGTTGGGGGAATCTGTTAAAACATGTTCGTTTGATCAAAAAATGAGCGCCGGAGATTTTGTATATCATACCGGCTTTGCTGATAACCTTGGTTTAAACCTTCCCTTTGATCATATTTATAACCAGATTATCTATGTACGAAACCACAAGCAGGAGAAAGGGAAGCTTGAAGATCAAAGAACCTTATTATACGGTGCAAGAAAATTCAAAAAGGAATATGAAACGGATGCGAACATGCTGGGTGATTTCCTGGATACAATCACCAAGGATGAAAAAATTATCCTTTCCGGTTGTCATTTTAATATAGTTTTTTACGCAGAGAGTGAGGCAGATTTCCGCTCTTATGAGCAGATGGTGGCCAACGAGTTCAAAAACCTCGATATAACGCCTTACGCACCGATAGGGGCAAATAAAAATAATCTTTTTTTTAATTCCTTCTTTGCCAATGCCTCTAACATTGACAAATCGAATATTATTATACCCATAGATCTACAGCAGAGCCTTTGTTTTTTCACGAATGTTACAAATTACAAGAACGATGAAAAGGGTATTTACTTTAATGACCGGGTTTATAATATTCCCGTTAAAAAAGATGTTTGGGACGAGGACCGAAAGAGAATAAAAGCCCGCAATTTCTTTATCATTGCACCAACCGGTGAAGGCAAATCAGTACTTGCAAACCATATCTTCCGGCAGTTCTATGAAAATGATATCCGTATTGTAATCATTGACCTGGGGGATAGTTACCGAAAACTTTCATTATTGTACCCGGACGATACAGTTTACATCAAGTACCAGGATGGCGTTGGTATTGGCCTAAACCCTTTTTATGTTGAAAATGCTGAAAACATTTCGGCTACAAAAATAAACGAGCTGTCAACATTTGTTTTCAAGCTTTGGAAAAGGGACCGGCTCCCTGAAGAAGATGAAGCCGTGAGTCTAAGAAAGGTCATAACTCTGTACTATAAATCTGTAGAAAAAGAACATAGTTTTCCTCAGTTCTATGAATTCATAGACAGTAACAAAGAGGATATTATGAAAGTCCTGGATCTTAATCCAAAATTCTTTGATATAGAGGACTTTCTACATATTACCTCAGAGTTTATCGGTAAAGGTATTTACTCGTTTTTGTTTGAAGCAAAAACGGATGACAGCTACAAGATCGAGGGGAAAAAATTCATCGTTTTTGAACTTGACGAGATTAAAGATAATCATATCCTTCTTACCATTATGCTTCACATGATCAGCGAAGCAGTTCAAAAAGTTGTCTGGAAAGACCGAAGTACTAAAGGGGTGATCTTCTTTGATGAATTCGCGAAGATGTTAAAATTCCCTTCTGTGCTTTCCTCGGCCGAGTACTTCTACCAGGCAGCCAGAAAGCAGGAAGCCGCTATTGGTATAGTACTTCAATCTCCAAGTCAGTTACCTAAAAATGATGCTTCAAATGCAATGATTGATAATACGCAGGTAATGTATATCATGCAAAATGAAAAAGGCTACAAAGAAATCATTGAACGCCTTTCTCTGAAAGATCATGATGAGAACCAGCTTGGTTCAATAAAATACAATTTCACCGGTAAAATAAAATATTCTGAATTTTTACTCAAGATAGGATCAGAGAGCAACATAATGCGCCTGGAACTAGCACCAAAGGTTCTCCTGGCATTTCAAACCGAAGGGAAAGAATACACCGAGGTCATGGAACTTTATAAAGAAACTGGTGATATGGAGAAGGCGATCGAAAAATACAGCAAGATTAAAAATATCTAAAATGAAAAAATTATTCACAATATTTCTTTTTTTAATTTCTTATGAGGCTTTTAGTCAAACTGTTGTTGTTAAAAATCCAGCTTGGGAGATAGAAGATGCAACCCGGGAAAAAGCAGAAATGACAGATAGACTCAGGGAATATACTAAACTCTCAGAACAAGTTGCAACTGAAAGAGAAAACCTGCAGGTTATAAAAGATGCCACGGAAAAGCTTAAAAAAATCAACCGCAAGATTGCAAATTACCATAATCTTGAACTGGCTATTGCTCAGGTAAGTGACTCATACACCAGGGTTCTTGGCTCGCTAAAAACAATTAATGACCATAACTGTTTTAAACCCTCTGAATATCACACTATTAATGAATCCATTATGGGTTTGTTAAGTCAAACAAGCTATGCTATTTCTACTCTTACCGTGGTGCTTACTGATAATCTCTCTGAAATGTCAGACGGAGACAGGCTGTTAAATATGAACCAGGCAATTAAGGAGCTTCGTGAAAATCTTGGAGTTATAAATTCTGCTACAATAGAAGTTGAAATTCTTGATAATCAACGGATGCAGCTTAGAACATTAAATTATATAAATAACATTTTTAAATAAATAATCATGGGACTTGAGTATTTAGACAAGGTCTATAAATCAATGTTCGCAGGTGGTCTTGGCTACCTGGTTATAATTTCTAAATCTATAGGAGCTTTTATTTTATTTCTAACTCTTTGGAAAAGTTTTTTTAGAAGTTTCTCTAAAACAGGGAAGGTTTTTAGCGAGGGAGATGAAGGTTTTTCCCCTTATACCCTTTTTAGAATGCTCGGACTTCTTTTACTGGTTGGTTTTAGTACCCAGATTTTGGACGTATTTGATTCTGCCTGTGCAATGGTTGAAACGGAAGCATTAAAAGGGTTTAACAATAAACCTGATTTGTTTGCTGTATCACCAGTTACGGCTACTCCGCCACCTGCAAACGAATCAGCAATAGATG
>PLMC01000083.1 GCA_003141495.1 Bacteroidales bacterium | reverse complement strand
TTAAAAAATAATCCTTCGTGAACTTTAGTGTTAACCTTTGTGTCCCTTAGTGGTAAAAAATTAATTCATTTACCACAAAGGAAAACAAAGCAATTCACAAAGAGACACAAAGGGAAAATAGAATTCATATGAATGCTAACGAGTTTGAAAGAGCAAAAGTATTCAGCTTCAGGGAGTCGATAGATTACTCTGACGGGGGTATTGTTAGCAAAACCATTCTTAAAAAACAGACAGGAAATATCTCGCTCTTTTCTTTTGCGAAAGGGGAGGCATTAAGTGAGCATACTGCTCCATTTGATGCAATGATAACGGTTGTTGATGGGAGGGGGGAGGTAGTAATCGGAGGAAAATCATTTTTCCTCGAGGCAGGCCAAAGTATTATTATGCCTGCAAATATTACTCATGCTGTGAATGCTGTTGAGAAATTTAAGATGGTGCTTACGATGATCAAAAGCAGCTAATTTTTTTATTGGAACTGGGTTCGCAGTTCTCTGTTCTCTGTTCTCTGTTCTCTAAAGGAGGTGATCATTAACAAACAACGAGCAACAAGCACCCAGCACCAGTTTTAAATCGCGTATCTAATTGAATACGAATTGTTTATTGATTCTTTGCTTTCTTTGATTAATTCATATTTCATGGTTTCGGTATCCATAATAATCCCCTGAAAACGGCCAAGAGTACAAGCCCCGCTATTCAGATACCGTTTTTTCTTGTTCAGGTAATAAGTGTGATGCGACTCAAGCTTATGTGTATGTCCAAGAATTACAACATCATGATCTTTCAGAAGTTTTAGAGCATATGTAAGATATTTTATTGTATTATATTTTTTGGGAATATGATTTATTTCGTCTTCGAGGGCTACTATTTTGAAATAGATATTCATAACCCATTTTGAATAAGACAACTTTTTCAGCATTGTCAAACCAAATTTGCCTAATGAACGGCCGAGCTTGTTTCCGTTAAGCCAATCTGCATTATGACCATGTTCAATGTGAATCGACTGCCCCAGGGAATTTATTATATCATAGTGATTGACGGCAAATTCATTTAATACATCATGATTCCCCCTGATAAATATGAAATCATTATCGCTGAAATATCTCATCAGGATAGGGTTGGCTTTTTGAATGTCTTCAAAAGAATATTTTATCAATTCAAATACATCGCCATTGAAAATCACCTTATCAATTGAGTGGATATCTCTGATGCCTTCAATTTGCATTATCAGGTCCATCTCATTCCATTGAAATGTGCCAAAATTGTCACAAGTGTCAATGTGCAGGTCAGATAAAACAAGAATATTCATAAAATAAAATCCATTATTGTAATTTTAAGATATAATCAGATACCTGACCGACTCCGTTGCTAATAGCAGAATTTTTAATATTATTTCGTATTGAATTGTAAAACTCATTGTCAGTCAGAAGTCTGTGAAGCAAGTCAGGCAGGAACCTGGTATTTTTCTCCAGTATACCCATTTTACTCTGGCATACGAATTCCATATTGCCTTTTTCCTGCTCCCAGATGTAATTGTTAATGACGGGTACCTTGCCCATCATAAGTATTTCCATTGAAGTAGAGGCCCCGCATTTAAGTTCTGTGGGATTAAATGATCAGTCTTCATTTATACTACTGATACTCTTTTCCGCATTTCCAGGGAAGTTGTTTTATTCTTTACAGACCGAATAAAACCAAACAGGAGAAAATAATGATGGAAATAAATATAATTGTCATGGAAACCTCCATTAACAAATTTCCATTTGAGTTCATTTTATCCTGAGTTATATTCCGAATATCGTTATTCATGCTATTTGAATTTATAATTCTGCTTTTTTTGATTATAACAAAATTACTTGCAAGTTGTTACAAAAGTGTTTTAAGAATAATAATTTAATGTTAAGTTGAACCTGAAACATTTGGGGAAAATGCTTCCCAGGTCAGTGGCAAGAGATGAAAGCAAATTTAGTAAAATAACAAAATTGGGAGCCTATGGTATTTTGGGTGATATAAGAAATCCGCAGTTGTTTTAAAGTTTATTGCCCGATAAGCCTGAAATTATAATATAACTCGCTATGCCTGGTATCAAACCGGGACAAAGAATAACTAAAACACAGAAAGATGAAATAAGAGCCGAAACAAATAATTTTTTCGCAAATCACTTAAATCAGTCTTTCATTAACCATAACTGGTTTAATCGGTAGTTAAGAAAGTATCGTGTTGACTATAAATGACAATGCAAGGGGAAAATATATATATAAACATTTTTACAATAGCGGAAAGCTAAACTCTATACGATTAACTCATTACCTGGAATCCAGCACCAATCTTTTATGCCATCTTTATCAGAATCGACTTGAGTGTATCGGTAACATCCTCCTCTTCATCGACGCATCTTTCAAGCATCTCCAGGATTTTGTTATTCTTAATTAATTCTTTTGGATCTTCTTCTTTCTCAAATAATTCTGATACTCCTGTAAAATATATTTCATCTGCTTTGTGCTCAATAGCTGTTACTATGCTGCATGCCCGTCTTATTTTTTCTTTGTTGGAAACAGGATCCTTCAGGCAGTGAATAGCTGTTTCAACCTCTTTTGCTGCTTCATATACCAGTTCTGCCAACTCCTTATATATAGGCATAAGCTTCTTTGGCCGGTAAAGGCAGATCCGGCGGGCAATTCCATTTATTGAATCAACCACATCATCAATATTGGCTGTAAGTTCGTGAATATCCTCCCTGTCAAAAGGAGTTATGAATGATTTGTTGAGTTGTTCATATGTTTTATTGGTTATGTCATCTCCGATATGTTCTACGTCCCTTATCTCTTTATAATACCTTTCATGTTCTGTGATATCAACGCTGGATAGAAGCTCTCTGAGAAGTTCAGAAGCTTTAACCAGGTTTTGGGCATCACTCTCAAACAGGGGAAAGAAAGAATGATCTTTCGGGACAAAAAATTTCAGGAAACTATCTATATTCATAATTATCAATATTTTATTACTATATGAACCATGTAATTAAACAAGAATCAGTTTAAGAAAATGGTACATTAATGAACCGATTACTGCTGATATAGGTATGGTAAGTAACCATGCCCAGAAGATTTTAGTTGTAACACCCCACTTAACAGCAGATACTCCTTTTCTGGCTCCGGCACCTATGATTGCTCCGGTAATTACATGTGTTGTACTTACAGGGATACCGAAATGTGTGGCTGTAAAAAGAGTAATGGCACCCGCAGATTCAGCACAAAACCCTTCAAATGGTTTGAGTTTTGTTATCTTTTGACCCATAGTTTTAACGATCCTCCAACCACCTAATAATGTCCCAAACGCAATTGCAGCCTGACAAGACAAGACAATCCATAATGCAATAGGATCATTTTTTGTTGCATTACCTGTGACAATCAGGGCAACCCATATGATACCCATTGATTTTTGTGCATCATTACCACCATGTCCAAGACTAAATGCAGCAGCAGATAAAAGCTGGAGTCGTCTGAAATGTTTATCAATCCCGGAAGGAGAATGGTTTCTGGCCAGAAAGATCACGATGGCCGATATAATGAAAGACATAATCATTCCAAGAATAGGAGCTATAACTATAAATAAAACTATTTTTATTACACCACCCATTACCACAGATCCCCAACCAGAACTTGCAACAGCTGCTCCTACTAGTCCTCCAACTAGTGTATGCGAAGAACTGGATGGAAGACCCAGCCACCAGGTTGCCAGGTTCCATGTTATTGCTGCAACCAGTGCTGAAGCAATTACAGTAAGATTAATTACATCAGGATTGACAACTCCCGTTCCCATGGTTGTTGCAACTTTCAAATGAAAAATGAGGAATGCTACAAAATTAAAGAAAGCAGCCATACAAACTGCTGCAAATGGAGAAAGAACTTTTGTTGAGACAACTGTCGCTATTGAATTTGCCGAATCATGAAAACCGTTGATAAAGTCAAAGATAATCACAAGTGCAACTACAATAGATAAAAATGTCATTTTGCTTCTATTAATAATTAATTTGAATTTATTTCGAGTTAATTGAACTGAAATGAAATGATAAGGTGTTCATTCCTATTTGATTATATTTTTTATTTTCTTCAAAATCAGGTTCCACAAAGTAATAATATTGGTACAAAAATCAAAATGAATAGAACATTAATTTATCACCTGTGTTATAAAGTAAATTTACATTCCTGACAATCTGTGGATTATTTTCTTCCAGAGACATAAGTTGTCATTGTTATTATTGCCAAATTGTATTAATTTTAGTGAATATTTATTGAAGACTTAAAACTTATTTATATGAGCAGTATCCTTGATCTTGAACCAAAACAACTATGGAACTTTTTCCATGAAATAACGCAAATTCCACGTCCGTCAAAACATGAACAAAAGATGGTTGAATACATAGTGGAGTTTGGCAAAAAACATAAACTTGAAACCATTGTAGATAAAGTAGGTAACGTAATTATATGGAAACCTGCCACGAAAGGAATGGAAAACAGAAAAGGAGTGATTTTACAGACACATCTCGATATGGTTCCACAGAAAAACAGCGATAAGAAACATGATTTCGAAAAAGATCCGATCGAAACAGTTCTTGATGGTGAATGGGTAAGGGCAAATGGAACAACTCTTGGTGCTGATAATGGTATAGGAGTTGCATCGACACTGGCAATTCTGGATTCGAAGGAGGTTGTTCATGGACCAATTGAAGCTCTCTTTACTATAGATGAAGAGACTGGTATGACCGGGGTATTCGGACTTAAAAAAGGACTTCTGAAAGGAGATATCCTTATGAATCTAGATTCTGAGGATGAAGGCGAATTATATGTCGGATGTGCGGGTGGTGTTGATGTAAGTGCTACAAAGGATTACGCTGAGGAAAAATCACCAAAAGGAATGGCAGCCTATAAAATATTTGCTAAAGGATTGAAGGGCGGGCACTCTGGCGTCGATATAGCAATGGGAAGAGCAAACTCGAATAAATTGATGTTCCGCTTTCTCATGCAGGCAGAATCAGACTTCGGAATCAGACTGTCAGAGGCATCAGGCGGAGATCTGAGAAATGCTATTCCAAGGGAATCTGTTGCAGTACTGCTTGTTCCTGAAAAAATGACAAAAGAGTTTGAGAAATTCGTTAAAGATTATGAGAAGATCTACAGGGCAGAATTCTTGGAAACAGAACCTGATCTTAAGTTTACCTTTGAAAAAGTTGCAGTTCCGTCAAAAGTTATGAATCAGCGAGACCAGTATCGTATAATCAGAGCAGTTTTTGTCTGTCCGAACGGAGTTGTCAGAATGAGTCAGGCAATGAAGGGGCTTGTTGAAACATCAAATAACCTTGCTATTGTCAGATGTAATAAGGGCAAATTTGAAGCATATAATCTATGCAGGAGTTCGGTTGATTCTGCTAAAGAAGCAACTGCCTGGAGAATTGCTGCAGCATTTCATCTTATTGATGCAGATGTAAAACTTGAAGGCGGATACCCCGGCTGGAAACCAAACATGCAGTCACCAATACTTCAGACTATGAGTGATGTTTACAAGGATATGTTCGGGAATATCCCTGAAAAAAAAGCAATTCATGCGGGCCTCGAATGCGGTCTTATTGGCGGTGTTTATCCAAATCTCGATATGATTTCATTCGGACCGACGATCAGGTATCCGCATTCTCCAGATGAGAAAGTAAATATTACCTCTGTAGGAAAATTTTGGAAGTTTCTGGTCGGCACCCTGAAGCATATACCTGTTAAAAGCTAAAAAAGTTAATATTGCCGATACTTATAAGTTTACTTTTTGTGTCGGATAATTCTTGCTATTTTAATTTATACCCCCTTTCATTTTCCCCCAAGGGGGAAAGGTTTTTACTCTTTCCCCTGTGGGGGAAGGCGGGGCGGGGAGTTTAAAAAAACAATAAGGCTGTTGGATCGTAATTATTAGTATTCCTTTCAGTCAGAAAATTATGTGGAATATTTTTAAAAACTCATTTATAGCTGATTGTAATATCATTTTGCACGATAAGAAGCTTCTGGCTCGCATTCTGGCACCATTCCTCCTTATTTTATTACTTAAATTTGTTTTCCCGCTGCTCTCCCGAGCGATCTTTTCAAAAACAGGATTCCTTCTTGATAAGTATTATTCTCTTGTGGCGATCACGTTTGTATCTGTTATCCCAATGTATCCAGGGATGGTTTATGCTTTCATTAAGATTAATGGAAATGATTTATATACCATGTGTGTCAAAGTAGTTGCTTCGGGAGATAGATACAAATTTCTGCTTTTAAGGATGACAATTCCTGTATTAATCAGTTTTGTTTTAGTGATGATAACCATAATCCTTGTGAAACCTGTTCCAACTGAAGGATGGTTAAGAACTCTATTCGTAGCAGGTCTTCTTTCAATTCAGTCAGCGTTTGTTTTCCAGTTTGTTAGCTCTCTGTCAGTAAATAGAGTTTCAGGATTAGCTGTTTCACGATTTTATTGGATTTTTATTATAACTGTCCCTCTGGGCCTGCTGTTTCATCATCCATGGAATTATCTGGCGTTTTTTTCTCCTTTGTACTGGATCAGTTGGGCCTGGGTAGTTCCAAACCCTGCAGAGAGTTTTATTTATGGAGTAATAGCATTTATACTGACCTCAGGATCAATACTTATGCTCTTGCGTCAATTTATAAGAAGATTTATAATCTGAGTCTTTTTCAAACAGGTATTTCGAGCATTATAGTTTAATCTCAACGAGGAGATCATCTTTCATAACATTGGTGTTGGGTTTGGCCATGACTTTTACAACCATTCCATTTACCGGAGATATAATTTCATTCTGCATTTTCATAGCCTCCAGAATCACAACAGGTTCTCCCCTCAGAACTGTGGTCCCTTCTCTCACAAGAACATCGATTATTTTACCCGGCATTGGAGCTTTAATTATTTCCTGTTCAACTTTACCTCTCTTAGAGTTTAAAACCTTCATTCTCTGCAGCGAAAAAGGTGTTTCAACGGTAAATGTGTAGCTTATATCGTTAAAGAGAATTTCATATTTGTTCTGGCTTGAGCGTATAATCTCGACAGGGTACTTCCGATTCTTCCATAGAATATAAGTACCGTATTTTTCATCTGCTTTAAGTTTAACCTCATACTCTCTTTTCCCAATCTTTATTTTATGCTTCAGAGGGAGGGAAAAGCTGAATTTTCTGTTCTCAGAAGAAAGGGCATATAGTTTTTTTATCCTGATTTTATCGTTTGCCATTATTAGCAGCTTAATTTAGAACTGATTTATTCTTTTGTTTAATAACCATGGGCTCATCGTTTTCCCATGTTCAAAATTGACATTAATACTGTCATCATTAAGGTTTTCTTCAACGAAGAGCTTTGTGGCAAGCCATGCAGCAAGCATCTCTTCATACTCGCTGTTAAAATAGTACTTTTCCAGATCCTTTTCAATAAATGAAGTTGTAAAGGTTCCATCCTGGAACTTCTGATGACGTACCAGCATCCGGAAAAACGGCAGTGTTGTTTTTGTACCTTTTATCCAGACCTTATCGAGGGCCATCTTACAATTTTTAATAGCATCTTTCCTGTCTTTCCCTCTTACAATAAGCTTGGCTATCATGGAATCATAACTTGCAACAATTGAAGAACCTGACTGAACTCCTGTATCTACTCTTATACAAGGGTCAGATGGCATATTTAAACTTTCAATTTTCCCAGGGTCNNCTGATCTGTTGCTCAATAAGATCTAAACCGGTTATTATTTCAGTTACAGGATGTTCCACCTGAATTCTGGTATTCATTTCCATAAAATAGAAATTTTTGTCAGCGTCAAGCAGAAACTCAACTGTTCCAGCAGAATAATAATCAACTGCTTTCGCAATCTGGACTGCCATGTCTCCCATTTTTTTACGCAGTTTTGCATCCAGAGCGCATGATGGTGCTTCCTCAAGCAGCTTTTGATGTTTTCTCTGGATTGAACATTCCCTTTCTCCTAAATGAATAACATTCCCATATGTGTCTCCAAGTATTTGAAACTCAATGTGTTTTGGGTTTTCAATATATTTTTCAACAAATACTGAAGGATCATTGAAAGCTTTCTCTGCCTCTTTACTGGCAATAATAAACATCTTCTCCATCTCCTCGGCTTTTCGTACAATCCTCATTCCTCTTCCTCCACCTCCGGATGCAGCTTTTATTATTACCGGGTAACCGATCTTTTCAGCGATTACAGCAGCTTCTTCCTCATTTGCAATATTCCCTTCACTTCCCATTGCCATTGGAATTCCACCTGCCATAGCTATTTTCCTAGCAATAGTTTTATTTCCCATTTTATATATTGCATCGGGAGAAGGGCCAATAAAAATCAGGTTTTTATCAACGCATTTCTGCGCAAAGTATGCGTTTTCTGCAAGGAACCCATATCCCGGATGAATAGCATTGGCATTTGTCTTTATTGCAATATTAATTAGTTTGTCAATGTTGAGAAATACAGGGATTTCGGAAATATCTTCAGTATCATCAAATATTATATCGGCCACTGATAGATACATGGCATTCGGTTCAGCAGCAGTTTTAACAACGACAGTCTCAATTTTCATAAGGTGCGCAGTTTTCATGATCCTTACTGCAATCTCACCTCTGTTCGCAATTAGTATTCTCTTAATCATCATTTATTTTTTTGAAAAGTTATTCCCAGGTTCATAAAACTATTCTCATTTACCTCATCTCACAGTAGATTGTTTAATTTGTGTCAAAAAGTTAGATTTTGAACTCAAAAAATATATTACCAAAGTTAAAAATGCAATAAAAGCAATCAAAGATAGAACAAAAGCAATTTCGTAGGTATAATTGAAATGTATCCTATTTATAATTTTATTTTCACCATATCCATAAAATCCATATAAGTTAATACACTGTAATAATAAGATTATGTGAATACTTAGTTTAATAAACAGGTTTTTAACTTTTCCAAGAATCGGAATTAGCAGCACTGTAGCAAGAAATAGATGATTCTCGTGGGCAGATGTCATAACAAATGGAAATATAAAGGTGGAAAAACCGGTAACCAGGAATAAGTTATAGTCTATTTTATTGATATAATTATTCTTAATTAATTTATGAACGAATAAACATATAAGCAATAGCAGTGTAAGTAAGGCTATAGACTTAAAAGAGGTATTTAATATCATAATATTATCAGTAATACTATAGATTGGATCGCCCGGAGTATTCAGATAATATGCAATTGGGAACCAGCCATTCAGAAAATTCGCAGTTAAGGGCATAGCACTCCCAACATCAACAAATGTTCTTAACAGCCTGAAAGGATTGCCCGATCTGACAAAAAAATAAAGTGAGTAATCGATGAAAAGTATTGCAGGGAAGACAAAGATGTGGAGTGTCTTTATATCTCTGTTTTTGAAATACTGATATAAACCATAAATAAATAAAGATAGGGCAATAACTTGCACCTGAGGTTTCATAAGTAAAGCAAAGCCAAAAAATATTCCCGCTATCAGGTAATTTCTCGATGTTGATTTAAGTGTGAAAAGTATGAAACACATGATAAAAAAAGTAAACTGAAAATCACAGTACCCCTGAGTAAACATTATCAGGAACCAGGGATGAAGCCAATAAAGCAGCAGGTAATACTTTGAAACATTAATCTTTTTGAAGATTAGAAATAAGACAATTAGGTTTCCACAGTCGAATAGAAGATTAATTAGTTTATATATTATAAAATATTCAGTATTCAGTTTTATTGATAACCAAGCGCCTAGTTCAAATAGCTGATACTGAAAAGGGTAATAAATTCCTTCATATGAATTGATCAATCCGTCTTTAAAGGCGCTTAAGCCCCATTGATGATAAGTTGCCATATCAAAGATCCCCATGTATGATAATGACATATATCTTAGAACTAAACCTGCCAGGATTGCTGCCCAAAAAAGGATTATTGCAGTTTTCTTCATTTAAGGAATTTAAGTACAGTTTTGTCAATTCTGAACTTTAAGGTGAATAATAACAGAATCATTTTTATCCCTAAAGTAAAAGCTTTTAGCAGGTTACCGGTAACGGAACTTGTACCGATCCTTTCCTTATAAACTACCGGAATCTGGATACATTTATATTTTTTGATATATCCTCTTGCCATCATCTCCGGACCAAAAAAATTTGATTTAATCTTAAAAGAGGGTAATAATTCCAAAATCACATTTTTATGGACTAATCTGTACGTGCATCCGACATCCGTAAGAGTATTTGTATTGAACAGGACTTCCAACAATTTGGCGACAACCCAGTTTCCGAATCTAAGAAACCAGCCCATATTTGCCCCGGACCATATTAATTCCTTATAAGTTCTTGAACCGTATACTATATCTACATCTTCGCTGTAGGAAAGTAATTTATGAATATCAGTAGCAAGAAATGTGTCGTCAGGTTCACAAACCACAATTAAGTCTCCGCTTGATTCTTTAAAACCTCTGATAATTGCGCTTCCATAACCTTGTTCGTTTTCCATTATTTCAATGGCAGAAGTTTTTGCTATTTCATCAGAAGTTCCTTTAGAGGCATTATTATTTATAACCAATATCTCGTCGACTATTTCTAATTTTTCAAATTCATTAATTACTTTTTTTATTGAATCCTTTTCATTAAAGGTAGGAAGTATAAGACTGATTTTTTTCCCTTTATACATAACCTGAGTTGAATCTGGTTCGTTACAATTAAATCATTTGTTTTGCCAATTGTAAGTTATCCTAATTTCCTTATTAAATTACTAAAATAGAGATATTTTAAGAGCGAGGTTGTTGATAGCTATGATTATTGATCTGATAATTAAAGATATTGCTTTGGCCCAATGGAAAGATATTATCAATTACTACAATGGCATATTTCCATGCTTTCGGGCCGGGACTTTAACCCATTTATTATTAAGCGCATTCAGAGCAGAGATAATTTTTTTCCTTGTGACTGCCGGATCAATTACTTCGTCAATATATCCGCTTTCGTCGGCAATAAATGGGTTCGCGATTTTATCACGATATTTTTTAACGAGCTCCTTTTTAAGTTCAACCGGGTTCTTAGATTCAGCAAGTTCTTTTCTGTAGAGGATAGCAACGGCTCCATCAGGACCCATCACCGCGATTTCGGCCGATGGCCATGCAAAACTGAAATCGCCGCCAAGGTTTTTACTGTTCATTACAATAAATGCTCCTCCATACGCTTTCCGGAGTATTATTGTTATTTTCGGAACAGTAGCTTCGCTATATGCGAAAAGCAATTTGGCTCCATGCCTGATTATACCTGAATGTTCCTGATCAACTCCTGGCATGAATCCCGGAACATCTTCGAAAGTAATAATTGGTATATTAAAGGCATCACAAAACCTGATAAACCTGGCGCCCTTTGTTGATGAGTCTATATCCAGAACCCCGGCAAGTACTTTCGGTTGATTAGCAACAACACCAATTGTTTTACCATTCAATCGTGCAAAACCTGTTACGAGGTTTGCGCCGAAGAGTTCCGATGTTTCAAATAAACTGTTCCTGTCAACAATCTGGGCAATGACATCTTTAACATCGTATGCTTTGTTTGGGTCTTCGGGAATGATATCCCTGAGTTTTTCATTGATATCATTTATTGATCCATCATCTGTAACTATCGGAGGATTTTCAACATTATTTGAAGGAAGATAGGAAAGAAACTTTTTCAGTGCGAGAATAGAATTTTCCTCGTCATCATAGATCATATGAGCAACGCCACTTTTACGTGCATGAATTTCAGCTCCTCCAAGCCCTTCAAAAGAAACATCTTCATTCAGAACTTCCTTTACAACATTAGGCCCGGTAACAAACATATAACTGGTGTGATTAACCATAAAGACAAAGTCAGTAAGGGCAGGGGAGTAGACTGCGCCACCTGCTGCAGGTCCCATGATAACTGAGATCTGGGGAATTATTCCGGATGAATGAATAATATTCTGAAAGATAGCTGCATAACCGCTGAGGCTTGCGACGCCCTCCTGTATCCTAGCACCACCTGAGTCTATAAGAGCAATAATCGGTGAACCCATTTTTAGTGCCATTTCCTGGATTTTTGCGATTTTTTTTGCATGCACAATCCCCAGTGATCCCCCCATAATAGTGAAATCCTGAGCATAAGCAAAAACAAGCCTCCCATTTACTTTTCCATGACCGACAATGACCCCATCGCCATAGGATCTTTCAACTTTCCCGAATTCAACTGGCTGATCAGCTGGCGTTACAAACTCATCAATTTCTTCAAATGTATTATTATCGAAAAGAAGATTTATCCGTTCGTGAGCAGTAAGCTTGCCCTTTGAATGTTGTTTTTCAGCTTGCTTGGGACCATATTGTTTTTCTATCGCCGACTGACGGTCAGTGAAAGCTTTATAAAACTTACCAGATAAATCCATACCAAATTTATTATATGCTGTCAAAAATAGACAATATCATGTTAATTACAAAAGAACCTTCGACCGTCGTGCTGGCAATATTTGTAATATAATGATAAACAAATAAATGGGTAGTAAGTAATTTCGACCGGCTCTAATTTGGTCTTGCAGTCTTGCAGTCTTTAAATCCCTGGTCTGATTTTGCCCTGAGCCCTGTGCCATTGAACCTCACTTCGGTTTAAACAGTCCCTCCGCATTCGACCCCAGCATTCCTGCCTGAAGCATAATATTGCTTGCTTTTTTCAGGTTTTTGATCATCTTTTTGTTCACAACCGGAAAATGATGAATCTTTTCCAGTTTATCCCCTATATATTCAAGGTCCTCATCGGTAGTTGCCCAGTGTCGGGGATTATAAAGAGTAAGATCGAGTGGCAATGAATATGATCGCAATGACTTATCACCGTCAGTATTGAAGTAGAAATCAAAATATGACATAACAAGTTCACGTAATGAGCGATAAACAGGTTCTCTGTATCTCAGCGATGTGAAGTTTGATTTAGCAACGGCACCCCAGTGTCCATCTTGTTTGAACACAGCAATGACATGATCATCGTCATTATAAGCTTTCAGGTCAACTATCAATGGTTTATATCCTGAAAATTGTAGAGCAGCGGCTGCGAACAGTGCGCCTTCAAAACAGTGGGCTGATCTTTTTTTTATTACCCACCGGGGAGACCTGCATTCATATACAGGATTATAAGGAATTAAATCGAGAAATCCCTGAATCTTGTCAGGATCACTCAACGTCTTCAAAAACCTGATTTCATCTTTTGTCCAGTCCATAATTCTTATTTCTCGTTTTGCCTTTTACCCCCCAACCCCCCAAGGGGGGGCTTAGCCAAATTATTTTCTCTGTGGTACTCTGTGCCTCCTCAGTGGATCTCAGTGTAAGTTCTTCTTTATCTTTTGCGCTGCGCCTTGCGCCAAGCACCCTGATTATGTTAATTTACTGATTATTCTCCTCATATCCTCATACTGCTCTTCCATGCTCATTACCAGCCTGAGCTGAGCCCTGGCTCTCTGAAGATTATGATACTCATGATGAATTTTGAAGTAATGATCGCCATCAATGAAATCAGTAAGAAAACGGACAGCGATGGTGTAAGTAATTAATCTTGGTGCAAACGCAAGGAATTCCTTTTCCACATCATTCAGTGTCTTTTCGGTTTCTGAAAGATAACCTTCGGAATATGCTTTGAAGAGGTTTATATTCATATTAATTTTAGAAAGATCTTTCTCGTCTTCGGCGGCTGTATTTGCAGCCGTTCTTATAGCATCGCCAAAATCATAATGGACATAGCCCGGCATTACAGTATCAAGATCAATCACACATAACGCTTTATCATTTTCATCAAGCAAAATGTTATTGAATTTTGTATCGTTGTGAGTGATCCTCAACGGTATTTTTCCCTCTCTTCCAAGCCTTAGTATTATTTTCATTTCTTCTGCCCTGTCGAGGATTTGATCTATCTCCTTAGCCACTGCATCTACTCGTCCTGCAGGGTTTTCTATTATCTTATTATTGAAAGTCTGTAGTCTTTTTTCGATATCATGAAACCATGGAATAGTTTCAAAAAGCGGACCCCCCGGCATGTCAGACAGCATTGCCTGAAAACGGCCAATGGCTTTTCCTCCTTCAAATGCTTTATCGGGACTGTCAACTACGTTATAGGAATGATGTTTCGAGATGAAAATGTACATTCTCCAGAAATTGCCATCATTATCATTGATCCAGGTTTTACCATCCCTGGAAGGGATAAGTCTAAGACACTCCCTTTTAATATCTGAGCCCGGAATGCTTCTTAATTTATTTCTGAGATGAACTGTAACCCTCTCGATATTGTGTTGAAGTTCAGGAATGTTTTTAAAGATCTTATTATTAAGCCGCTGAAGGATATAATTGTCTTTCTCTTTTTCAACAGTTTCTATCCTGAAGGTATCATGAATATGTCCGCTGCCATAAGGTTCTCCATTTAAGAATGTACCATCAGCATAGAAGTAATCGAATATTTCTTTCAGGTTAAAACCCATGTTATTTCCCCACTTTGTGACCGAAAAAGGCATAATACATAATAATCAGGTATGCCGGAATGCATATCAGGTATGCAGTCTGGGTTGAAAATATGACTGCCAGTTTCCCGTACAGCAATGGTAATACTGCCCCACCTGCAATAGCCATTATGATCATAGCTGAAGCAGTTTTTGTAAATCTGCCAAGACCACTTATTGTCAATGGCCAGAGTGCCGGCCACATCAAAGAGTTTGCTAGTCCCATTAATGCAACGAAGAGAACTGTTAAAGGCAAAACAAGTCTTAATGGCGAAAAAGTGACAATATCAACAAATGGTATTATGAAAGTAAAATGAGAAGGTGTAATAATTGCTGCAAGTGCAAAGATTACTCCAAGAATTGCGCAGATTTTTAACGCTGTAACCTGTCTGATATATTTTGGTATAAGCATTATCCCCAGAAGATATCCCACTATCATGCTGAGTAATGTGAGGGAAGTGAAATATTTTGCAGAGCTCATAGCTATTCCAAGCGATTGGCCATATCTTATGATAGTATCAGCAGCTATAACTTCAACTCCTACATAGAAGAAGAATGTAATTACCCCGATTATAAGATGCGGAAACTGCCATACGCTTGTTTTTTGCAAGTTTGATTCGCTGCTTGCTGCATCTTCTGCATCGGTGTCGAGTTCAGGAAGATGAGCAAACCTGAGCAAAAGCCCAAGAAGCACAAGAATCACTGCCATAACGATATATGGATAAATGACCCTGCTTGCCAGTTCATTCAGTAAAACTGCTTTGGAAGCAGCATCAGCTGCCTGTGCAAGTTTTTGTTCGAGAATATTTGCGTCCTTTAATATAATACTGGCAAGTATAATTGGAGCTAAAACGCCGGCAAATTTGTTGGCAATTCCCATTATACTGATTCTTTTGGCAGCACTCTCGGGTGGGCCGATAATAGTAATATATGGATTTGATGCTGTCTGAAGAAGAGCCAACCCTGTTCCTTCAACAAATAATCCTAAGAGAAAAAGACCGAAGGTCCTGGTGATTGCTGCAGGAACAAAAATCATTGCTCCGGCTGCCATGATCCATAATCCCAGCGACATTCCATTCTTAAAACCGGTTTTTTTGAGTACAGCAGAAGAAGGCAATGCCATAACAAAATAGGAAACATAGAAAGCAAATGTTACGAAATAAGCTTGAAAATCATTTAATTCACAGGCTGTTCTGAGGAACGGGATAAGTATTCCGTTAAGCCACGTGACGAATCCGAAGATGAAAAAAAACAGTCCGATAATAGAGATTGAAAAAATATAATCTTTACTGCTGATCGCAGTTGAAGAAGTGCTGGTAGTCATGACCTTATTATTAATTAGCTTATTCCTTCCCGGAAATTTCTCTCGATTTCATCCCAAGATAGCCACCATGATGCCTTTTGGCATAATCTTTTGCGGTGAATCCGATTTTGTCCATTAAAAGTACGACCAGCGCATCTCCAATAACAGTCATCATTGTAGTAGAAGTAGTAGGAGTCAGTCCAAGCGAGCAAACTTCTTCAGGAGAGCCAGTAAGGATAAAACAATCAGCTTTTAGAGCCAGCGGACTATTTTCATTTCCTGTGATTACAATTACCGGGATCTGTGGATAAAGATTATTTTTAAGATCAATCAGTTCGATTATCTCCCTTGTTTTTCCCGAATTNNGCTTCACTTGGATGAAGAAAAATCGAAGGAGTTCCGGTAGAACTGAATGTAGTGGCAATATTATGAGCTATCTGTCCGGCTTTCCCCATTCCGCTTGTAACCAGTTTCCCGTTTTTCTCATGAACCTGCCTTTGTATTATTCCAATTGCAACCTCAAAACTTTTAGTTACCGGAATGTTTTTAATGGCATCTGACTCTCTTTTAAATATTTCTCTTACTTTTTCTAACATAAATTTCTAAAAGATTAACTTATGTCAAAGTTATCAAAATAATTGTTCATTTCTTTTGCTCCTCCAAAAGAACCGAGCAGAATAAAGACTAGAATATATTGATAAAATTGATCCTGCGAGTTCGCCGAAGGCAAATGAACTAAAGAAAAGGAGTCCGGAAATGCCAACTTCAGAAAAAACGGACGCCTGCTACACTGGCCTTAATGACGCTACCGTTTTATCTGAAGTTCGCACCATTTCCGGTTTACCTTCGCGCATGACATTTAGTAAATTCAGTGGGATCATGAATTTTTTTTGGATTTTAACCGGCCTCAGAGAATTTTGGGTAATAGCGACTGTTTTGAGACTTGCTGTGTGGGCTCTGATTAAATATCCGCACAAGATACCGCGGCTAGTCGAAGGCAAAAGAACAATTTACTTTTTATGCGCTCTTTACGGTTAATAGATTACAGTTTAAGTTATTCTGTTCTTTTCTTCCACTTTTGTCTTTTTACTTTTGTCTTTTGTCTTTTCTTGCTATTTAAGTTTATTTTTGTATAATAGCTATAAATGACATTTAAATGTTAAATTATGCCTCAGCCATATGAGTCGATATTGGCCGGAATTCAATTAAAATAGCTGTAGTGAAGATCCATGGAGAAGTCATTGCTACAAAATAGTATCCTCTTAACTCTTATCAGACAAGGGATTATCTGATTTCAATGCTCCTAAGGGCAATTAAGGATATTAGGCAATCTGTAGCTTCAGAAGGTGTAAATCCAATCTGCGTCAGTACTGCGGCCAAAGGATTTATATACTATACATCAGGGAAAGTGTTTTTACCAATTCGCTTGAAAACTGAAGATCGGAAGTAAAGATTGAAAGGGCCCACCAGGGACCAAACGCTTCTTTGATGGGAAGTGCATATTATGGTATGACACGTCTGGCAGGGAAGAGTATCTGATTTTCTAAATTATTTTAGTTTTTGATGAACGGATTAAAATCAATTATTAATTGAATTATTCCGTTGATTTGACTGTATTTTGTTGAAGTAAGCTTTTTCAAAATAGGTCAAATCGACCATAAGAGGGTCTGGTTTAACTTGCCTTTAACATTTAGTTTGCATACATTTATCGGGTAGACTTGGATTTACAAGATCTTTGCCTGACCCTTTTTGTAGCAGCTAATTAAATCATTAGATAATATTAAGAAAGGGCCATATCTGTCACAATAATAGGCTGTTATATTAAAGCTGTATTGTGACTTACGTGGCGGAAGCATATCCATGCACAAGATAAAAGAACATCCACCTTTGTACCACCTTCACTTCGTTGTAGTGGTCAAAGAAAGTTTCAGTGGAAGAGGAAAAAGAAAAAGATAACTATGGAGTTATGAAATCACGCATAGCTTGATATTAAGGTGAACAAAAAAGCGACAAAATCCCAATTTATGGAAATTAGAGCTGGAGAACCGAAAAAGGACTTTCCTGAAAGACTTTTTGAGTTTACAGAGATGATTAAGGAGATACTTAATACACTGCCTTCTTTGCAGGAACACGGTATTATAATAACAGAGCTGTCAAAGTGCGTCTCCAACTTACGTACAAACAACAATGATACCCGATCAGGAACATCCAAAAAAGTTTTTATGGATAACGCCGAAATTTTATTACGGTATATGATAGAGTCTGATTGCTGGCTCAGAATAACAAAGCGACATGTCAAAGAAATAAATACCTCTGATCTTGAATATTTAATAAAAGAATCTGGTGAACTTAGACGCATACTAGAACCCATCGTTCAAAAATCAAGATAACACATCTTTTTTCCCCTTTTGTCTTTTTCCTTTTTCCTTTTTCCTTTTGTCTTTTGTCTTTTGTCTTTTGTCTTACTTCAACCTCAACCTCAACCTAACACCCACGCACCCTGCGTTAATAGAAAATCAGAATAATCCAATAATAAACCAAACCAAAAAATTCACGGAGTTCGATAATAATATTTTCTAAGAAATCAGGTTTATTAAAATCAGGGAAGGAAATTATTCCGACATTGTAATCTTTACCCAGAATTATGCTATAAATCATCCATTTTCGCCTTGCATGCGGCCCAAAACTTATCATGTTTATTCCTCTCACTTTAATTTTTGATGATATTAACCAGTCACGTAATGTTATAGCACTTTTCAGTGTTCTGTTTATATAAGTTCCTTCTCCGGGAATGGCCAGAATTCTTGAAGAATCAACTCCAATTCTGATTAGCTCATTTCTGGTCTCTTCTGCGTTTGAACTAAAATTATTAATAATTTTGTTCTTCCCATCCAATAATCCAATATCATAGACTGAATTATACAGGTAAGGGATAATTATTTTATGATCTATAATGATCTCTTTGACATACAGATTTCTATCCCCCCGGTTACTCACTCTGTCATTATCAAATTGAATCATCACGGAATCAATATCTTCCAGTTTCCCTTTCCACCTGATGGCATATTTTTTTTTCTGTTTGCTGGCAAAGAAATCACCGACTAAAGAATTATTGACGAAGAAATTAAAATGTGCGCGACCCTCACCGCCCAATTCACTGAAAGCGTTTACTTCAATAATATGAAAGTCATCTGCCTGAGTTCTGGTAGATTTAATATTGGGGTAAAAAATCAGGTATCCGTTCATTGAAACCTGATAGTAATTTTTCGGAGAATTGAGGCCGGTTATTATTAGCTTGTCATACCCTTCATGTTGAAACTCATTTTTTACATTTTCAAGAGCCGGTGCTGGAAGCCATCCTTCAACGGTGAGAATATTGGCATTTGTTTTCTTGGTTTTTTCAGGGAATGTTGAATAAAAGAAATGAACCAGAAAAATTAATAATAAGACGGAAGCAAAGATAATCCCAAGGATCTTAAGCAATTTTTTTCCTTTGAACGGCTTGTACATTAAAAAATATTTTGAATCCAAATCTTTTTGATCATTATATAAAACTATATCAATTCCCTAATCCCTATTCCCAATTCTTTATTCTTCGACAATGGGTGTTCAAATATAAGTTTTTCTTTTAAGTGAGTATCGGGAATCATGCTCATAAATTCATTCATATTCTCTCTCTCATTTCTTGCATTTTGCCATTTGGTTGGAGATTACGTTCGGTGAGTTCGTCCCGCAAGGCGGGACTCGGTTCCTCATTCCGAGCGCCAGCGAGGAATTTCTCTATCTCATAGCTGAATAACCTCATTCCTGTCATTCCGGATGCCAGCGAGTAATCTCCTTCTTCGGTCACATTGCAGGCTCCTCTGACCCTGTTCGATAAGTTATAAAAACGATACCTCACAAATCCTGTACATTTCGGAAACAGTCCAATAGATCTATTCATCAACTAATGATTTCAGTTCATCCCTGAATAGACAATTTTAGTAAAATATAATATCGTTACTTAAGATTTTTCTTTTTATTCCTCTATATTAGCGCCGTCAAATGATTAGCCAACCAATTCAGAATTATAATGATCTCAAAACGTAACCAGTTACTCGTTTGTGTTTATAAGAACATTAATGTAATAGCTTTAGTTATATTCCTTGGACTTTTATCTTCCTGTGTAACACAACGCAGAGTCGAATATCTTCAGGATAAAAATAAGAATATTAAATCCTTTAAAGAAACTGAATTTCCCGACTACAGGCTGAAACCTAATGATGAACTCTATATTCAGATCAACAGCCTTGACGAAGCAGCTGCAAATGTATTTTCCAATGGCAGACAAGATTACTATTTTGGATCCATAGAACCCTATGGAGCATCTTTGTTGTCCTACTCAGTTGACAAAGATGGGTATCTGCTCCTGCCGGTAATTGGCAAAATTCTCGTGAAGGATAAAACACTATCAGAGGTCAGCGTAATTTTGAAGGATTCTCTGAATCATATCTTAAACCAACCAAATGTCTCGGTGAAATTAGTGAACCGTTATGTTTCAGTTTTGGGTGAAGTCAAAAATCCGGGACATTTTCCTTATTCCCAGGATAAGCTTACTATCTACGATGCGTTAGGTTTAGCCGGTGATATCACTGATTATGGTAATCGTAATCAGGTAATTCTGATAAGGAACGTGAATGGTGAAAATATCCGTATTAGTGTGAATATCACTAAATCTGACATTCTTGCTTCCGATTATTATAACCTGAGACCTAACGACATAGTGTATGTTAAACCCCTCAGGAACAAGTTCTGGGGTATGAGGCAATTCCCTTTTGAAATTTTACTCTCTACTTTGACCACCGGGTTATTGATTTATAATATTTTTAAATAATGATGAATCCGGAAGTCGGAAGTCGGAAGTCCGAAGTCAGAAGTCAGAAGTCAGAAGTCGGAAGAAAATAAACAAAATTATGACGAAATTTAAATTTGAAAAACTTATTATTTGGCAAAAGTCGATGGATTATGGTGAAAGTATATTCCGATTATCATACAAATTCCCAAAAGATGAAATTTTTAATCTTTGTTCACAAATCAGGAGAGCCGTCGATTCCATTGCATTAAACATCTCAGAGGGATCAATCGGCCAATCAAATCCTGAATTTAAAAAATTTATCGGTTTCTCTATTCGATCTCTGGCTGAAGTAGTTACTTGTTTACACAAAGCTTCTAAAAGAAATTATATTTCTGAAGAAGAATTCATAGAACACTACGATTATGCATACAATTTAATGAATATGATGGTAGCATTTAAAGAGAAAATAAAGTGAGTCGGAAGTTAGAAGACAGAAGTCAGAAGCAGAAGCCAAAATCCGGAGTCAACACTACATATCACTTTTATCTTCGGACTTCGGACTTCAGACTTCAGACTTCAGACTTCAGACTGATTAGTTTATAGTATTATCAAGTTCATAATTATTTAAGCCATATGTCCGAATCTCAAAACATCAATCTCCAGGAAGAAAACGAGTTTAAGAAAGTCACAGAGCTGATATCAAGGAATTATAAATTATTTATTGCCGGTATAATAGTTGCATTAGGTATGGCATATATTGTAAACCGCTTTTCAATTCCGGTATATAAAATTTCTTCTTCGGTGCTGATTAAAGAAGATACAAAACAGTCAGGGGGTAGTGATGCTAATAATTACCTGAATAGCAGTTTATTCAGAATGAACCAGAACTTTCAGAATGAACTGTGGATATTAAAATCATCCCCTGTCATCGAGCAAACCATAATAAATCTCGATTTATCAGTAAGTTACTACCGTAAGAAGGGTTTTCAATATTTTGATGCTTATAAAAATGCGCCTTTCCATATAGTATTTCAGCAAGATCACGTTCAGCCGATAAATGTCAGGTTCTACATCTCTTTTATGAACAAAGAATATTTTGAGATAAGAGCTGAATCGGGGAAAACCTCATTCTACAATTTTGAAAATAATGAAATCGTATATAAAAAGGATAGCTGGACCTTTATAAAGAATGGTAAGCTTGGAGAGTTGATTGAGACCCCTGATCTTGCATTTACTGTTAAATTGGACAGTACAAAAAAGGTCGTCAAGAAAGCCTCGTATGGATTCGAATTTACCGATATTCCTTCATTGGTAACCGGGTTTAAAAATGAATTTCAATTTAATAGTACAGATAAGTTAGCCACTGTCGTTGAAATCAGCTTAAAGAATGAATCATTAATTAAAGGAATAGATCTGGTAAATGAATTGATGCGCGTCTCCTCTATGCAAAACCTTGATCGAAAAAATCATCTTGCAAGTATTACCATTGATTATATCGAAAAACAGTTGAATGAGATTTCCGACTCGTTAAACCAGACGGAAAATAATCTGCAAAGTTTCCGCTCATCAAATCAGTTGTTAAATATAACTGAGCAGGCAAATGGTATTTCTGTTCAATATACCGATTTGCAGAACAAAATGGCCGAATTGGTTGCCCGTAAGAAGTATTATGATTATGTCTCTGGTTACCTTTCAAAAAATAACAGCTTCTCGAACATGATAGTACCTGCCTCAATAGGGATACCTGATCCATTGCTGAATAGTCTCATGTCTGAACTCATCGCTGCACAGGCACAACAATCTAATCTGATCAATAATAACCAGGAGAAAAATCCTTT
>PLMC01000007.1 GCA_003141495.1 Bacteroidales bacterium | reverse complement strand
TGGTACAATAAACCTGCTGACATGGTGTGGCTCGATGGATTATTCATAGGGAATGGTTATATGGGCGCCAATGTATTCGGAAAGGTACATAACGAAAGGATTGCCTTAAACGAATCAACATTCTGGTCGGGAAGACCACATGATTATGACGATCCGGATGCAAACAAATATTTTGGAAAAATAAAGGATCTTGTCTTTGCCGATAAATTCAAGGAGGCAGAGAAAATGGCAAATGAACACTTCTATGGAAAACCTGCAGCACAGCAGGCATATCAACCTATAGGGGATCTGCTCCTGAACTTTAATGTGACTGGTGATTCTATAAAGGATTACCGTCGTGAACTGGATATGGAAACCGGCGTAGTAAAAGTTACTTATACCGAGGGCAAGGTAAAGATGACCCGCGAAGTATTTATGTCCTATCCCGACCGGGTGATGGTAATGAAAGTATCGGCAAACAAACCTGGCATGATATCACTTGAAGCAAAACTTAAGAGTCCTTTTTTGGAGAAAACAACTGCAAAAGATGGTAAACTGACTATGGACGGTACATGGAAATATCTTCCCAAAACAGTTACTGATCTTATTGCCAAGGTTGAAGGGACTGGACTCAATTTTCAGACTTCGCTGGTTGCTATACCTGAAAAAGGGAACATTGAATCAACCGATTCAAGCCTTGTTATTAAAAAAGCCAATTCGGTTACATTCATGCTTACAACTGCAACAAGCTTTGTAAATTATAAGGATATTACCGGAGATCCGGCAGCCACCTGCGAAAAAATTATGGCCGGAGTCAAAGGGAAAGACTTTAATGCTTTGAAGGATACACATATAAAAGATTTCACAGGTCTGATGGGAAGGGTCCATTTAAAAATTGGCAACCCTTTAATGAATCAGAAGCCAACAAATGAAAGGATAGCTGATCTCAAGAAAGGACAATCCGACCCGGATCTTTTATCCAAAATATTTCAATTTGGCCGTTATATTCTCGTTTCAAGCAGCAGGGAAGGCAGCGAACCTGCAAACCTGCAGGGAAGGTGGAATGAGTCTTTGCTGCCAAACTGGGGCAGCAAATATACCATAAACATTAACACTGAGATGAATTATTGGCCCGCTGAGGTCACTAACTTGTCTGAATGTCATATACCATTATTTAATATGATCAGGGATCTTTCTGAAACCGGAGCAAAAACGGCAAAAACATATTATAATGCCGGAGGATGGGTGGCGCATCATAATACCGACCTTTGGAGGGGTACTGCACCTGTTGATGCAGCAAGGTATGGTATGTGGCCGGTAGGTGGAACATGGCTTTGTCTTCATATCTGGGAACATTACCAATTTACAGGAGATGTAGAATTCCTTAAAGAGTATTACCCTATCATGAAAGGTTCGGCCCAATTTCTGATGGATATTATGACAATTGAACCAAAACACAAGTGGCTGGTCATTCCTTTCTCAATGTCGCCTGAACAGGGATTTTTTACCAGTGATAAAGCGCCGGAGGCATTTTTATCTTCCACAACAACAATGAATATTGGAATGATCAGAGATCTTTTCCCACATATCATAGAGGCAGAAAAGATATTAAATATGGATCAGGAGTTCGGTAAAAAACTCGCCGAGGCAATGCAAAAGATCCCTCCTTATCAGATAGGGAAAGATGGCCTTCTCCAGGTATGGATTGAGGACTGGAAAAGAGGTTGGGAGGGTCATAATATGTCTGCAAACTTTGGATTCTATCCTGGCAACTCTATTACATTAAGGGGAAACCCCGAAATAGCTGCAGCTATTGAGAAATGGCTTTCTCCACGTCGAGCAAGAACCGGATGGACCAGCGCATGGGATATATGCGATTGGGCCAGGCTTGAAAATGGAGAAAGGGTTGATTCAACAATAAAGAATTTCTTCCTTTCCCGCATGCCAATAGGAGGAATTGGAAATAATTTTCATAATACTGGAAGTAACCAGTCCGATGCCAATTACGGATATACCGCTGGTGTTGCTGAATCGCTGCTGCAAAGTCATGCAGGTGAAATATCCTTATTGCCGGCCTTACCGCCCAGCTGGAAAAACGGGTCAGTTACCGGACTAAAGGCAAGAGGTGGATTCGAAGTCAATATTGAATGGAGAAATGGGAAATTGACTAAATCCGAGATCAAATCCCTTCTTGGCAATCCATGTGTTGTCAGGGTTAACGGAAAAACCACAAATTACACTCCCGCTAAAGGAGAAACAATTGTAATACAGGGCAGTTAATCTGATTTTTAATTATCATATGTTTCAGCAGATCTGTAGATCAAATGTACATTGTCTTTATGCGTTGGCCTGATGTGTTAACAGACCTTTTTGGTAACGAATAGGGAATTTTTCCAAACCACAGTTCTCTATAAAATATTTCTTAACTTTAGTGCCCTATTATTTAACTCCTTAATTCCAATAAAATGAAAACAAAAATTGCCAGATTCTTTTTTCTGATTCTCATCTGTTTTGCCATAATAGCTTTCGTGCCTGGCAGTGATACTGCAAAAAAACCTTCTTACCTCGACACAGCTTATTCTTTCCGTGAAAGGGCAGCTGACCTTATTTCGAGGATGACTCCTGAAGAAAAGCAAAGCCAGTTAGGTAATACCATGCCTCCTATTCCCCGTTTGGGAATTAATAAATACGATGTCTGGGGTGAAGCCCTGCATGGAATATTGGGCAGAAACAATAACAGCGGCATGACAGCAACCTCATTTCCAAATAGTGTTGCGGTAGGGGCCACATGGGATCCTGAATTGATTAAGCGTGAAACTTCAGTCATCGCTGATGAGGCCAGAGGTTTTAACCACGATCTCCTCTTTACCCTGACCTATTGGTCTCCTGTTGTTGAACCAGTCCGCGATCCAAGGTGGGGAAGGACCGCGGAATCATTTGGAGAAGATCCATTTCTCGTTTCGCAGATAGGAGGTGGCTTTGTTCAGGGATTAATGGGAGACGATCCTCTTTATCTGAAAGCAGTACCTTGCG
>PLMC01000013.1 GCA_003141495.1 Bacteroidales bacterium | reverse complement strand
ATTACTCTCTTGGTTATTGTATTATAACGGTACACACCAACCCCTCTTGTGCCTATCCAGATAATCCCTGGTTTTTCTTCAGCCAGAGCATATACTATCTGGCTCTGTGAGGCAAAACTTTTGTCGAGTATCAGTTGCTCGCAACCAATAGGCAATGATGTTCCGGCCTTATTAAACTCCACCATGATAACTCCATAACCACTGGTCCCCAGGTAAACTCTCTGATCGCTGTCTTCAATTATGCGATACACCGAAGCAAAGTTCAGCTGGTTGAAGCATTTAAAATCACGCGGAAAATTACGGATGGTTTTGTAATCAGGCGAAATAATATCAACTCCTGTACCATCGGAACCAACCCATATAAACCCGTCATCATGTTCATGGAACGAAAGCACCGAATTGTTACTTAAACCGTTTTTAACAGATAATTCCCGGATATGATTCCCGTTGGCATCAAAAATATCAATTCCTCCACCCTTGGTACCTATAAGAATATCTCTTTTACGGGTCACAAGAATACTTCTGACAATAGGATATGTCAATTGATTTGAAGACAGGATATTAACAGGAAATTCTGAGAGTTTAAGCATATATACTCCATTTCCATCGGTTCCAATCCATAATATATCAGGAGTTGTTTCATAGATGCATAATATACGTGTAGAAATCAGATTGTTCTCAAATAAGTCTGAAAGTCTGTTAAGCATCTCAAAACTTCGGGTTAGCAGATTGAAACTGTAAATTCTTCCCTTTTCGGTACCGGTCCAGAGCCTGTTGTTTTCCGGAGAAAGGGAGAAAGAAGTTATTATATCATCAGGAATCCTTAGCTGGTTGACTACCTTTGCTTCAAGATCAACCATAAGAGCATCCCCTGCACGTTGAGTGATCAGTAGATATGGACGCTGATCAATTAAAACTGAAATTGATGAAGATAGAGTTCCTGTTAATGTTAACTGCATTATCTCTTCAAGTTGATTCCCCAACATTTTAAATACCTGCCCGCTTCCGGTAATACAATATATATGATTTTCCACCTGAATGATCCTTTTAATGCTGAGTGAAGCCTGTTGAGAAGAAAAGTCAAAAACTATTTTATTGAATTGCATTGTTGTGCTGTCAAATCTGAAAATGCCACGGCCGAATACCGAGGCCAGTGTCCCGTATCTGTCTGAATGACTGATTGCAATGTCATTTTCATAGTTAATCTGCACTGATTCCTGTGTAAAATAAGATGTAAAACGGTCGTGGATATTATCATATAATCCAATGCCTTTGTTTGTCAGCATCCAGATTTGGCCCGAAGATGCCGGATACATTTCCCGGATGACGTGATTATGAATGGAGTTGGGATTATTGCCGGGAAGGTATGTGACTATTCTGTTGCCGTCGTAGCGATTAAGTCCATTCCAGGTTCCAAACCAGATGTATCCTTCCTTGTCCTTCACAATTGTATTCACTGCACCGTTTGATAATCCTTCACGGCGTGAAATGGAATGGACATTTTTTTTGTATTCCGCACTTAACGGAAGAGACAACAAGAACAATAATACCAGATTAATAAGTTTATGGGCCATCTTAAATACAAAGTCAGAAATCAGTCAATGATCTTATTTGTTATATCATACCAGACCTGGCATACCAAAACAAAGCTGACAAACTGAATAGTCCGTTCAACTGTTTTAAAAATCTGATCAAGCCTCGCTCTTCCCGGTTGCCGCATAGTACCTGAGAAAAGATGCCGCAGTTCAACACTAACTGGCCATGGTAAGTTTTTAATCAGCAGGTCGGGTATTATGCGATCGTCAATCTCTTCATCTATCTCAGGCAGGTGCTTTGAAGGAGAAGGTTTATTTTTTGACATTTCGGCAAACACTTTTAGAATAAGATTTTCATTCAATGCAGCCATGTTTAAAAGATTTTTATTAATGAATAATACCTATGAAATATTATTCTCCGATTGTTATAAATGTAAAGTTATTAAATATTTAAACTAATGATGCAATTTAATTTTTAAGTTGGGAAGCCAGCAATTAAGTACTTGATTTATAAGTTTGTGAATATTGCTGTTTGAATTGTTATAACATCAAAAGGTCTTTTAATTAGTTGCAACTTTCAACAGTCAGGGGTACCAAACAAGACATGATGTCATTTTTTGACAACTTATTTGTTTTAAGGTTATTCTAACTTCCTCCAGGTGAAAGGAAGTTAAAAACCAATCATGAGAATATATTACTTCAGACCAACTAGGTTCATTTTGTTTGCATCTGGAATAGTTTAATGAGTTGGAATGGGAAAAGGTAGGCAAAAGATGATCTGTAATAAAAAGTCTTTAAAACTTATTCCAGGACATTCTTTGGATACTATAACCTTCTCACAAATAGAAAGAAACTTGACTTTGGTCTAAGCAAGGTGTAAATTTGATAATGAAATAAATGGACCTCTGATGTCAAGCATTATAGAATGATATAATTACGACATCTTCATCTCCTACCGCCAGAAAGACAATTGACACGATGGCTAAGTACCAAAGTTTGTTAACCATTTG
>PLMC01000062.1 GCA_003141495.1 Bacteroidales bacterium | reverse complement strand
AAGAATTTAAGGCTTTTCCTGTTGGAGGGGAAACTTTTTTATGCAGTATCTCATTCATCCCTAAAGCTTAGGTTGACGGCTATGAGGTTTCATCTCCCAGTAAGGATTCTTTCAGTGGGACTGGGAGCTACTTTCTTTCGAGTCCACCCACTTATAAACCTTATCAGCTCTTCTCAGATAATCGGGAGTCTTAATTGAGCACAATTCCCCTTTTAAAGCTTTCTCTGTTACATTCAAGTCAACACGTATCTCATCGATCATATATTCAACGACACCTGTTGTCGGTCCTGTAATAAGGATTGTATCCCCTTTATTCAGGTCGCCATTTTCGAGTTTGATTTCAGCGACATTTAGTTTTTTAAAAAAATTTGTGACTTTCCCTATATAAACCTTTCTTTTTGTTGCATTGGATCCATAATTTGTGTTCCATTCTCCCATAGTCTGGCCAAGGTAATAACCATCCCAGAATCCCCTGTTAAAAACAGTCGAAAGCCTGGTTCTCCATTCATCTGTTTTCTCTTTATTGAAAGTTCCCTCTTCGATTGATCTAACTGCCTCATTATAGCATGAAGACACTTCCCTGACATATTCTGCTGACCGGGCTCTTCCTTCAATCTTAAGAACTCTCACACCTGCATTAACCATTTTATCGAGAAATCCAATTGTGCAAAGATCCTTTGGAGACATAATATATTCATTATCTATCTCAAGTTCATAGCCTGATTCCATGCTGGTTGCGAGATATGATTTACGACAGGTCTGGTAACATTCACCCCGGTTTGCCGATTTATTGTTTTCATGAAGACTTAGATAGCATTTACCGGAGATAGCCATACATAAAGCGCCATGAACGAACATTTCAATCCTGATCAGATCACCTTTTGGACCGGTGATATTCTGTTCTCGGATACTTTTGAAAATATGTTTCACTTGATCGAGATTCAATTCGCGTGCTAAAACCACCACATCAGCCCATTGAGAGTAAAACTTCAGTGACTCAATATTGGTGATATTCAGTTGTGTTGAGAGATGAATCTCAATCCCTGCAGCAGAAGCATAATTGATAACAGAAAGGTCTGAAGCAATAACCGCTGTGATACCGCTTTCTACAGCTGCATCTATTATCCTGTGCATCTGTTCAATCTCATGGTCATACACAACAACGTTCACTGTCAGATAACTTTTAAGCCTGTTTTTTTTGCAGATATCAACAATATTCCGGAGGTCTTCAATTGTGAAATTATTCGAAGAGGCAGCCCTCATATTAAGCTGTTCAACTCCGAAATAGACAGAGTCAGCACCCCCCTGAATCGCTGCCATAAGTGACTCATAGGACCCGGCTGGAGCCATAACCTCTATATCATTTCTCTTCATAACGGGTTGCAAATATAGCAATTAGAATCTATCCCTGTTCATCACAATTCTGATGCAGGAACCTTTGCCTACTTCCGAATGTCTTACAAAGATCTTGCCATTATGGTACTCCTCAATAATCCTTTTTGCCAGTGAAAGGCCCAAACCCCAGCCTCTCTGTTTGGTAGTGAAGCCTGGATTGAATATTTTCTTAAAGGCCGATTTTGGTATTCCCTTTCCGGTATCTGAAATATCGATTAATGCATGTCTCTCTGTTTCTGTGATCCGGACAGTTATCTCTCCGTTTCCCTCCATGGAGTCAACTGCGTTTTTAAAGACATTTTCTATGACCCATTCAAACAATGCTGCATTTACAGGAACAACAACCTTTTCATCGGGGTTGTAATCGGTAATTATTTTGACCTTTGAGGATGTTCTTAATTTCAGATAATTAACTGTCCGGGAAATTATTCCAATAATATTATCACTTTTAATTACTGGTTTTGAACCGATTCTTGAAAATCTTTCAGTTATTTTTTCTAGTCTTTGAACATCAAGTGCAAGTTCTTTGGTAATTGAAATACCTGGGTGCTTTTGTTCTAAAATCTCTATCCATCCGGCGAGTGATGATGTTGGTGTGCCAAGTTGATGTGCAGTTTCTTTCGACATACCCACCCATACCTGGTTCTGTTCGGCTTTTCGCGACGACCGGAATGCCAGGTAAGAAACAAGAATAAAAAATATAATTATGCCTAATTGTATGTAAGGATAATATATAAGCATTGTGAGAATTATACTGTCTTTATAATAGATCAGGTTATAATGACCCTTTTCAAGATTATTGACTATTGGTTTGTTCCGCTCTTTGATCTTTTCAAGTTGTTCTTTAATATACCTGTAATCACCTGATTTATGAGCGTCAAAATTTCTGGCAGAGATAATGCTGTCTGATTCATCCGTAAGAATCACGGGAACAGTGTTGTTGTTTTCGATTATTGTAAAGAGAAACTCAACATTCTGGCTTGTATCAGGAAGTGAAATCAACCTTGTTGCTTCAGCCCACAGCTGAACATTTTTTCGCTCCTCTACCTTAAGTTTCGAAACAAGCGATTCTGTGTAAATCAGAGAAGCCATACCTATGAGCACAGCAATAAGTAGTAAAAACAACTTCCAGAAAGTTTTATGACCGAATATTTTCACAATAGCTATTTCTTCTTAACCACATTTTTAACCATGTCAGGGTTTGACGTTGTCTTTACAGTATCACCATCTTCCCATGTAATCCTGAACCGGGATTTTTTCTCCGGTGGTTTCTGATTCAATGTGGAATCGTTCTTATACCATCCATATTCCTGGTTCAGAATTGTCTTAAGCGATTTCTTCTCCTTTTGCATACTTTTCTTTACTTCCGTGCCCGTTGCCTTCATGTCATATCCGACTTTAGCGATATCCCCTTTACCTATAATTTTCAATAAAAGTGAGGTGCGACCAAGTCCATCATCTTCCACAACACCGAATTCGGTTACCTTGGTTTTGTCTTTTATTCTTTTCTTTGACAGAACCTCCGATAGAAGTATTTTAACATGATATTCATAATCGTTATCAAAACTATGCTTCCCGTTTACAGATAGATCGACAGCAGATGACTTTACTTCCATCTGTGGAATGTACACCCAATTACTTCTTATAAAAAAATCATTATCAAGCTGTTCAAAATTTATATTTTCAAGCTCTGATAATTCAATGAATGATGCGAGTTGTTTGACCGGATCAAAATTAATTAATGCTCCATTTACAAGATGATATTTCCCTTCTGCAGTTAGTGTTTTTATATTATAATTCAACAATGAGTCTAATGGAAGCAGGAGCGAGAGGGAACCAGACAGGGTACCCTTTATATTTTCAGCTTTCAGAAAGCTCTGACCGAAATTGTGAAAGGTTGTGAAGGCTTTATTCACATCAATGTCTGTGACTATAAAATTTCCTTTATAAATTATGGATTTATTATAATTCTGAGAAAAGAAACAATTACCCGAGATAAACCCTTTTAATGAATGCATTTTCAATGTTTTAAAAGTCAACAATTTGGGTTGGTAACTCAGAACTCCTTCAATTTTAGAAGATGAAAAAGTTTTATAAGACAGGCTGTCAATTCTGAAGTTAATATCAAGATTCAAATCTCCGGGCATAGAAACAGCTTTTTGGCCATGGCCTGATTTATCAGAATCATGACTATTACTAAAAAAAGCTTCCGGAATTAGTTTGTCAACGGTAAGATCAGCTTTTGCAGTCATCCTGACAGCTCTTCCTGTAAGCCATTCTAACAGGTTTTTAAACTCCCCGTCAATTTTAATTTTCTGACCTTTATAGTTAAATTGAATATTATTTGCCCTTATTGTATTTAGAATCACCAGATTCCCATTTACTTTACTAACAAGAGTTTTATTATTTTGTAATCCTAAAGTAAATGAGTTAAAAGTAAGATTACCTTCAGGTTTCAGATCGATAAAGCAGTTAATGGAAAAATTCTTTTCCGGCCACCTGCTGTTGACAAGTTTAAGATCAAGATCAACTGATCCGTCTGCAGTCGAAATGTCCTTAATATTGAAAAACTCCTTCAATTCGGCGGGGAACACCTTTCCTTTAAGTGAAAGATCAATAAGAGGATTTGTGAAGTCTTTTAGAATTACGGCCCCGGTATATTCTGAAGATCCAAGTTTCCCTTTAAAATCAGTGATTGAAACTGAGCTAGTCCTATACCCGTTTTTTGTTCCATTAGATAAGTGCCCTGTAAAAGAAAGATCCTTGAAAGCAAGGTTCGATTTTTTGTAAGCAATTCTTCCGTTCTTCAGCTGCCAATTGATTTCAACATGAGGATTTGATGTTCTGCTTAACAAACCTTTAATTTTACTATTCGCAATTATTGTCCCGGAAGGATCGTAATCAATGACTAACTTCAGGTACTTTTCAGGGAGGTAATTACGGATCTTGGCAATATTTAAATTATGCGCCGTTACATTTAGATCCAGATTATTATCGGAACCAACTAACCCTTCAATGCCGAAATCAAAATTATCAATATATAATGTGCCTTTTCTGAACTTGATTCCGCTTTTCGAACTAAGCAGATCCACATCAAATTTAGCTTCAATGTTTTTATCGGTGCAGAAATCGTAAAGCTGAAACCTTTTTATTTGGATCTCGGTTCCGGCGCTAAAATCTATATTATTCCCTGTAATCCTGCTTTTCATCTTGCCTTTTTTAATCGCACCGGTTATTATGAGATGAGCAGACAGACTATTGTAATAAGCATCGATATCAGTTATATCAATTCGTTTCAGATCAATAAGCGTTTCGACAGCCCCCGTAGAATTATTCTTTAATGATACATTGTAATTTACATGGCCTGCAGTATCGGTATAAAAATTCGCTTTCCCCAACCTGGCTCCAATTCTGTCGATAGTATAAACTCCTTTGATTATGTCAGTTATTTTGAACTCAACGGAAACAAAACGGGCCGCAAGAAGAGTATCTGTGTTTATTCCTTTAAATGCAGTCGAATTAAAGTCGGTAGATGAATGAACAAGTACATTTTTAAGTTCAAGCGATGCTTTCGGGAAATTTCTTAAAAATGAGAGACTGTATGAACCAACGTCAAGTTTAGTTGAGAGATTCTTATTAAGGGATTTCAGAATTATAAATCCAACCTTATCTTTTAGCAGAAATGAGGCTGAGATGAGAATTATTGAAACTGTGAGGATCAGTATTGCAAACAGTTTCCATATTTTCAGGAGTATTTTCATTTAAATAAAAGAAATATCTGTCCACTGATAGAATACCAGGGGAGCAAAGTTAGTTCATTTTTTTAATGATTGCTCTAACTCTGTTGAGATTGCTTCGTCGCTTCGCTTCTCGCAATGACCGAGTAAGTAAGTTAACTTCAGGTTGGGAGATGAACAGAAGTCAATAATGTCCATGGTCATTGCGAGGAGCGAAGCGACGAAGCAATCTTTGGCTCACAACCGGAATTAATATTATCTGCACCGTAATTGTAAAGTTCACTCTAAACTTTTGATATTATGATTTTCAGGAACATTAGTTACATTAAAGGTTTTGAAAGTGTTTTTCAGGATATTAATCATAAGAACCTTCCCGCACAGGATGTCACCCGATTCTGTAATAACTTTAATTACTTCATTTGCAAGGTATGCTCCTATTATTCCCGGGAGCACGCCAAATAATCCCACTTCTGACGGCAAGGGATTCTTAAAATCATCATTATTTGTCTGGGGATTATAACATCTGTAAGTTGGTCCTCCTTTATAATTAAAAACAGAAACTACTCCTTCATATTTATAGACAGCTCCATGAACCATGGGTTTTCCCAGAATGACACAGGCATCATTGATGATGTATCTGGAACTGAGATTATCTGTAGTATCAACTATAACATCCCAATTTTTAAAAATCCTGAGAGAATTTGAAGCGTCACACCTGAGATTAAATAGCTCTAAATCTACATTTGAGTTTAAATATTCCAGATGGTTTTTTGCTATTATTGATTTGAGTTTTCCTACATCTGTTGACCCGTATAAAACTTGTCTCTGAAGATTGGTTTCATCGACCAAATCAAATTCAGCTATTCCTATTTTCCCCACTCCTGCTGCAGTCAGGTATTGAAGAGCAGGGCATCCTAATCCGCCGGCTCCAATAACCAGGACTTTTGCATTTTTCAGTTTTTCCTGACCGGGTAGACCGATTTCAGGGAGAATGATCTGTTTGCTGTATCTTCTTATTTCCCGCACAGATAATTTATCACCATCCATTATTAATGAGTATCTGAACAATGCAAATATACACCAGCTGCATTCAACAAACAATAATACACATCCAGGTAGGCCCTATTTGAAATAAACAGAGACGACCAATTTGAGCGTCTCTGCAACATATTGAACAGGAATGGAAATTAATTATTGAAGACAAGGGCCACCCCGATTTCAAAAGGATAGAGATCATTTCCTGCAGGGCCTTTACCGGTCTGGAACAGAGGAGTAGCATAGTACGTTCCAAATAGCTGAAAGTTTCCATAACCAACACGGGCAGTTGCACCATAGCGGAGCATATTTAAACTAAAATCACCCCAGGATTTGACAGCATGTCCATCGTCAAACACCATTTTAGTGTGTGATCCCAGTTTTAATGCCCCGATAGGTCCGGCTGCAATATGTAAGCGATTATTATCCACCGGGATTTGTATCTCTAACATAAGAGGAAGAGTAAGAAACAGAGTAGCGAGTTTGGATTTTTCGAGTTTAAATCCCGGATCAAGTTCTTCAATGATCCCGTCAGGTCCTTTTTGTATGCTGTTATTCCCGTCAAACCTGTAGTTGTTCCAATTCAGGCTCAGTCCGGTTACAAATCCGAAATGTCTGGCCAAACCGAGGCTTAACTGGACGAAATTGATATTGAAGTTGGTTGATTTGCTTGAATGAAGGGTCATATAATCAATATTGGCAGGCATAGAAAAACTTTTATCAGAAGCTAAATAATTATTCACTCCCAGTTCTATTCCTGACCAATGTCCTCTGAATCTGCTTCTTCTTCTGGCATGCTCATTCTCATTATCTTCCTCATCCCAGTCTTCTTTGTCCGAATAACTTTTAATATTGATTGAGGGTCCTTCTAATGATTCAAGGATTTCGAGTCCCCTGTTTCCGGTTTTTAAATTAAGCGCTGAATCCTTTTCTTCAGCACTTATACGTTCCTTGCCGGTAGTACCTTTTGAAGATTTGTTTTTATCAGCTGAAGCAACCTGTTTTTCACCGGTGCGGTTATCAGCTGATACCTTCAGACAGAATCCACACATAATTAATGCTGTGAGCACTATGATAAATCCAAACTTTTTCATGTTAGTAGAATTAATATTGATCTGTGATTCAGAGATAGGACGAGGAAGTAATCAGAAAAGTTACTGAAGAGGTTCAGATTTTTTAACCGGTGCATTAAATTTAAGGATCTTTGAACTGAAATAGACCGATTTAAGTTCTCCGTTAACGTCTTTTCTTTCATCAAGCGCCATCTCCCATCCGAGTAATTTATCCAGTCCTGAAACACCGGCTTCAGCAATCTCGTATACTTTCAGGGGGTTGTCTTTTGCTGATTTCTCTTTCAGGATCTTTTCCCGGAAAGTTTTTGCAATAAACTTGCTCAGTCTGGATCGTCCATCATCATATTCAGGAACAGGGACTATGTAATTTAACGCAATCAGAGTATTTGGAACTGTTTCAAGGTTCAAATCGATATCCGGGGAAACAGAAATTTTATTAATCAAAATCCGGGGAAGGTCTGTCGATCCTAAAAGTGAATCATTCTGTTTCGGAAGGTTCAGATTGGTTACAGATTCGACAGAAACAGTTTTTGGTGATAAAGCAAGAATATTTTTAATCTGTTTTCTAGATGAGATAATCTTTTTTTCTGTTTTTATTACTTTAGGGACTTTTTCAAGGGCAGGCTGCTGAATAGTGCTGTCAACCACTGTTGTCTGCGCTGTTTTTTCAGATTTGACCTGCAGGGGCCCTGGTTTTGAAATAGAGGTTATGACTACAAGTGCAATTATTGCTGCGGCAGATAATCCGATTAATGACAACCTGATAACATTCCCGGCAAATGGTCTCCTGATGAGCCGTTTCTTGTGTTTGTAATTGAGGGAGACAGGGGATAGTCTCATTTTCTGAATTAATTCAAATAATTTCTTTTTTTCAGGATCAAGCTCAATATTCTCTTTAAGTTCCGTTTGTTCGTCGTGAGAGAGATCATTTTCAAGATACGCGACAGAGAGGTATTCAAGCTGTGAACAGGAAAGGTTTGCCGTTGTTTTTTGCAACCGGTTCTTATTTGGAAAGGATTTTTCAGCAGGTTTAAGGTTAAAAAGTGAAAGCTCCTCAAATTCTTTCTTTATATCGGGGTTCTCACTCAGAAAATGTCGAAGCTGCTCAACCTGTATCTCACTTAGATTTCCATCGAGCCAGTCGATAAGCCAGATTTCATAATTTGATTTTTCAATATGCATGATTACAGAACTGTTTCGATTTTCCCTATGAAATTCTTTAGAGCAACCCGCCCCCTGTAGATATTTATTTTCACCTGGGCCTCGCTTAACCCTGTAATTTCCCCGATCTCTTTATAACTGTAACCTTCATAATCGCGCAGCATTACCGAGGATTTTTGTTGTTCGGGAAGAAGATCCAATGCCTTATGAAGGATTTCATTAAGATCGGTGTATTGAGATTCATAAATAATTTCCTGTTCATGTATCACTTCAAGATCCGTCATTCTCTTCTCCTTCCTGATAATATCAATCATTATATGATACGCGGTGGAGAAAAGCCATGATTTAACTACGATATATTCAATCTCCGCAACACTTCTCCAGAGCCTTTCATAACTATCCTGCACAATATCGTTAGCCCGCGCCTCATCCTTGAGATTGCCACGGATGAAACGATAGACCGAATCCGCAAATTCTTCAACAGACCTGTTATATTCTTTAACTGTCATAAAGTGAAATACAATGCAAAGACGGATGAAATATTAAAAAGTTACATTCTGTAAAAATAATAATTCAGGTTAACCCGTATAAGACGCACGACACACTACTTAAAGTGTTCTACAATTAAATCTTTTTCCTTCTGTCTTGCGTCATACGCCATGGGTCTTATTCCTTTTCATAATTTAAACAAACTCAATTTTACTTTGTTGATATTTTAATTAATTGTAAGCTATCATAATGTTGCTGTATGTAAACTCATTACATATAGCATCCGTTCGGATAGAATTAAGGCAAAACCAAATAGGAACAGAAATGATTACGATTACTATAGTGTTGGTGATTCTACTAATAAAAAGGTTAGTGTCCTACTTTCTGACCATTCCTAAATGATACTATTTAAGGTAATAAAGTCAGTAGAGACGTCCAATTTGGTCGTCTGTGAAGAACAATCAAATTCATATATCATTATAAATAGAGACACCCAATTTGGGTGTCTCTACACAACAAGGATATTAAAATTTGTTATTATTTTGGCTTATAGATTCTTACCCAGTCAATCTCCATGTATGTCATTCCATTAATCGGTTTATCAAGTCCGCCTGCAAAAAGAACATACATTGGTTCTTGCGGCACATCTGAAGTCTGAGAGAAGACCTCTGTGTCATTTATTTTCCATACGAGTTTATCGGATGTCCACACAAGTGTATAGATAAAATAATCATTAGAATACCTTGAACCTATAGAAGTTTTTGAGGTATTTCCCTTAGATGAGAAGTAATCGAACCAAACTTTCCCCGATGATGTCCGGCAAATATCAAGATGAGGGGTAATCTTATCAGCCAGCATCCAGAAAGCGCTTTTTGCAATGGGATTACCAAGTTTGATTTTTGCAGAGAAAACTCCATATTTCTGCCTGAAACTGTTACCGGAATTGATAAGTCCTGATGTATAGCTGAATTCCTTTGTTGAAAAACCCTGGGCAGCTGACCACACTTTCCCCGAGATTCTCTGAGGTTTAGTGTTGATCTTAAGAATGCTGTTACGTACTTCAAAGTTTTCTTTTTCTGTATATGCCTGAAGATCTGATTCAACAGAGTATCTGTCTTTTAGCAATTTTTCTCCCCAGTAATAATTTGTCAGCCATTTTTTGGTATCAAGTTTTTCACCATCAAACTCGTCACTAAATGTCAATTCCCTGCGCTTCAGGATATCGAATTTGTCGGAGTCCTTAACTTTGAAATACCAGATAATATCCTTGTTCTTCTTCAGTTTATCATACTCCTGAATNNGTTTGAATTCCGGAGTTGCAACATACTCTTTAAGTTCATGGTATCTCTTTAGACGTGAGGAATCATTGATATTCAGATAATTTGCATATTCTTTCGATGATTTGAACTTATAAAACTCTTTTATTTCAAGACTTCCTTTTATCCTTTTATATTCAAGCAGCTTTTTATACTCTTCAGAATCTTTGAAAGTTATGGGCTTCATGTTTTTCTTTGCCAGGAATTCAGAGGATTTTATAAAAGCAACAAGCTCTTCATATCTTAAAATGGTTTTTGACTTTATAATCTCTTCTTTCTGTTTAGATTTTAAAAAGGCCTTGATTTCATGATCTTTTTTAAGGGATTTATATTCATCAAATTTTCTATATTCATCAGTATCCTTGAAAGTGAATGGTTTCATCTTTTGTTTTTCCCTGAATCCAGGAGATTCAATGAATTTTTCAAGTGCCTCAAATTCAGTTATTTTACTTGAACCATCCATATCTTTAAACCTTTTCAGCATTGACCCGGAAATGGTTTTAAAATACAGAACAATATCCTTTGCCTTATGAAGTGAAAAAAACTCTTTCTCTTTTGAATATTCTTCAGAATTCTTATACTGCAAAGATTTGATTTCTTTGCATTTCTGAACGAAATCGGAAGAATTTACCAGTCCGTCGAGCTCAATATATCTTTTCAGCACCTCAGATTCTGAAAAAACATGGAGCTTATCAAATTCATTAATTAAAGCCTTTTCTGCCTGCTCGATTTTAGAAGTCGATGGGATCATTCCCAATAAAAGCTTGAGACTTGCCATTGTAAAATTGGTTTATGTACAATTGATAAAGATAAAAATCTTTCCAGAATAATTGGTCAGGATTCTTTAAATAATTGTTTTTAAGGAATTCAGGAAGCACGAAAGAATTAGACAGGATTTCTCCTGTTAAAGTCAGTTCCCGGATTTTTTATACTTTTGCCCCATCATTAAAAAAAACTAAAGATGGCTCTGGTACATGAATTTGAGAATAGCGGGAACTGGTTATTTAAAAGGAGAAGCTGGCTTCCTGTATTTATTATCGCTGGTGGTATTCTGATGATGTACCTGGGTAACAGGCAGGCGATTCTGTATGATATGCGCGATGAACTTATTTTTCTTGGTGTCAGCCTTTTTGGAGAAGTTATCAGGATCTTAACAGTAGGTTTTACCCCAAAAAACACATCCGGACGGAATACCATTAACGGGCAGGTTGCAGATGAACTGAATGTTACCGGGATCTATTCTCTTTTACGGCACCCACTTTACCTCGGAAATTTCTTCATGTGGCTTGGACCGGTATTATTTCTTAGGTCGATAGGAGATGTAATAGTGTTTATCTTACTATACTGGCTTTATTATGAACGTATTATGTTTGCAGAGGAGCAATTTTTGAGGAGAAAATTTGGTGATATTTATGACAAATGGTCAGAAAAAGTAAGCTCTTTTATACCATATTCATTTAATTTTATCCGGCCCAGGCTTCGTTTTTCGATGAAGAATGTTCTGAAAAGAGAATACAACAGCTTTGTTAATATTTTTGTCATTTTCACAATACTTGATCTTTGCAGAAACTATTTTTTGTCAGAAAGGATCTATCTGACCAGACTTTGGATCTGGCTCTTTGTCGGCGCCGGTGTGATATGGCTGGTAGTCAGAACAATTGAAAAAAGGACTCACTGGCTGGATGTAGAAGGAAGATAAGACCCCTTCGCCGCTTCGCGGCATCTACCTTGAAGGAATTCTGTTTCGGGTGTAAAACCCCTCTGTCCCGCCGAAGCGGGATATCTCCCCCTGGCAGGGGGAGTGCCCGCCGAATGGCGGGCGAGGGGGTTTATCTCCTCGACCCTGTAAATATCATTATGTAGTACAGCAATGTTGCCAGCGATCCGAGAGCAGCAATCACATATGTATATGCAGCCCATTTAAGAGCATCCTGTGCCAGTGCATGATTCTGGTATGAAGTGATACCGGCATTTGATAACCATGCAAGAGCCCTCCGGCTTGCATCTATTTCAACAGGCAGCGTAATAAAGCTGAAAAGCGTTGTCAGTGCAAAGAGAATTATACCTGCCAGCAATAAAGCAGGAAACGTTCTTACCATAAGTATACCTGCGAGTAATATCCATTGTACCCATTTGGATGCAAAGCTTACAACCGGAACCAGATTTGATCTGAATCCAAGCCAGGCATAAGCCTTTGCGTGCTGAACCGCGTGCCCGCATTCATGTGCTGCCACTGCTGCTGAAGATATACTATGTCCATTATAGACCTCCTGGCTGAGGTTGATTGTCTTNNGCTACTTCGCGGCCTGACATTCCATTATCAAGAGGTATTTTAGAATACTTACTAAACTTTGATTTCAGCGTCATGCTCACAATCCAGCTCAGGATCATGAATCCTATAAAAATTATCCAGATACTCATAACTTCATTTTCCTCCTAAATTTTAAATTTATCTTTTAGCATCAAAACCTTTGCCAAACTCATTCTGACAGTAATAATTCGACATTTTGGCAGAAAAAAGGCTCACCTTCCGCTCTCATGCCTGATACCTGACGCCTCGCGCCTTTTGTACCTTGCAACTAGTATGACAGTTATTATCTTTGTATCATGTTCAAACCCATCAATGCCATATTATCATTTCTTCTATCTCTTCCTGTGCTCTTTTATAAGCATTCAATTTCTCCATTTCTGCGGCCCGCATGCCGTCATGTACCAACCTGTTCACAATACATGCTTGATGCACTTAAGATTCACGGACCTTTCAAAGGTCTTATCTTAGGAACCGGCCGGATACTCAGATGCAGGCCCGGTGGAACTCATGGATATGATCCGGTACCACTCTTCAGGTTCAGGAAATACAGGCCTCTATCAACAATATTTACAAAGTGGGCAAAAGAAAACAGGTTGAAGCGGAATTGAACTATGGAAGTTGGAGATTCCTCGTCCGCCAGTCAGCGGACTCGGAATTGAATGAAATCCCGATTTATCGGGATGGAATGAGGAATCTCATTAGGTCAGAAATTCAGCTCTTCTTTCAGGTGTTTGTACCCGGCCCGGCTTACAGGGAGCTTATCGCCCGACTGAAGAATTGCAACATGGTTATCCTTGCCATAAGGTTCGATACGTTTAATCTCTTCAACTTTTACGATATATGACCGGTGAATTCTAACGAAATCTGCTTTCGGAAGATTATCTTCACAAGACTTCATTGTTTGCTGCTTTAGAGCTTTGCCAGCTGAATGATAGATCATTACATAATCATCCTGTGCCTCAACGTATCTGATCTGTTCAACAGGTATCAGATTGATAGCATTACCTTTGCGAACAACAATCCTGTTGATTGGAGAGGAAGATTCCGGCTTTTTGGAGAGAAGCTGACTTGCCGGCTCTTTGTTTCCTGCCCCAGACCTGATCTTATCAATAGCCTTTTTAACAGCTTCCAGGAACCTTCTTTTCTGAAAAGGCTTCATAAGATAGTCTACGGCATTGAGCTCAAAAGCCCTGATAGCAAACTGGTCATAAGCTGTTGTAAAGATAATCTCGGGTTTCTCGGTAAGAACCTCAACCAGTTCAATTCCGGTAAGCCGGGGCATCTGGATATCAAGAAAAACCAGGTCAGGTTTCATGGCTGAAATTGATTTCAATCCTGAAAAGCCATCAGCACATTCAGCAATCACTTCTATGGAATCTACCTCTTTTAAATAATGTTTGATTAATTCCCGGGCAGGGGTTTCATCATCAATTATTGCTATTCTGATCTTTTCCATCGTTTAACTGGTTCCTTTTATGCTAAAATGTCCTTTAATTTCTTCACTATAAATTTAATTTTTTTTAATGAATTACATCAATCAGGAATATAAATCCAATGATTTTTTTCGTTTCCCCCTCAACCCCAGTCGGCGGAATGGGGCAAATTAATTGATTTCCAAGCGATCCCGGAATTAATATTCAGGATTACAGGCAGTTAAAACAAATTTTCAAATATAACTTACAAATTTTCTGTGGGTATATACAGGCTGACTGTATAAATCCCATTTTCTTTGGTTGATTTTATTGATGCCCTGTTTCCGTAGAATAATTCCAGGCGTCTTGAGACATTTAAAAGACCGGTACCAGTTCCTCTCTTTAATGACGGGGATGAATCGTAATTATTGCTTATAGTAATTTCAAAGTATCTGTCAACGATCCGGGCCCGGGTTATTATCCTCACACTCTCGGTGCTTTCATAAACACCATGCTTGACTGCATTCTCATAGAGTGGCTGAAGAAGCATTACGGGAAGTTTAAAATCAAGACAATTGGATTCAATATTCTCCTCCGTTGTAAGCTTATCTCCAAATCTTACTTGTTCAATGTCCAGATATAATCGCAGATTCTCAAGCTCGGCCTGAAGGGAGACGGGTTGTTCGTCCTTTCTTGAAAGAGCATATCTCATGAACTCCGACAGTTTTACAACCATATCTCTTGCTTTTTCGGGATCGGTAATTGTGAGAGAACTAATCGAATTCAGGCTGTTAAAGAGAAAGTGAGGATTGATTTGTGACCTGAGCATTTTAAGCTCAGTCTCCTTTACAAGGCTTTCAAGTCTTGCCTCTTTGGCGTTTTTTTCAGAGAGGTTGCTCAGGCTTACGAAAAGATAATAAGTGAGAATAATGAGGCCGTAAATAAAAACACCAGAGCCGACCCTGTACGGAAATGTTGCAACCCAATATGCCTGGTAATTGGTTTGCTCAGGCAATACAGTTGTCATTATGAACTTTGTTATGAGAACCCAAAGGGTGATTGAAAGCGCTCCACTTGCTACAAGATTGGAAATAAGGACAGTCGTCTTGGTTTCTCCTGAATTAAAAAACCTGAATGGATACCATAACGAAAGGCCAATACCTGAATAGATGAGCAAAGATACTAGGCTGTCGACCAAACTAATTTCAATAAATTTTCCGAACGCATAATAAAATAACAGCGACTGGCCCAGAGCAAGAAAGATCCAGACCAGCCACCATATTATAAAACGTATTTTATTTTCAAGAACAGGATGTTTCATCCAGAGGTTTATTAATAGCTTTTTATTTCGCCGCCACCAAATACTACGGCTCCTTTAATAACGAGTTGTTTGGTAGGATCTATGGTCCTGCCGGGAATTAATTTTCTTTGATCACTGAATCCTCCCAGGACAGGAGTTACCTCAATTGAAATATTCCAGTCATCGGGGACAATAAGTGTTGCTCCTCCGAATACGCATGCAATCTCGAGTTCGTTTCTTCCGGGCGCCAGCTTTGACTTGGTGAGATCGAGTTCCATGCCTCCGAAAACAGCCGATATCCTTCCACCTCTGAAGTTTTCTGAAACTATCTGACGTTCTCCACCGCTGAAAACATTTACATAATCAATATAATCGTCTCCAATGGTTCCGGTCGATACAACAGAATTCCATCCGCGGCGTTTTGAGAATATGAAAATAACCCCCATTATAATAAAAATCGAAGGCCAGAACATATTATATTCATGGAAGGTTTCACGGAATATCATTGGGATCAGAAAAAAACCACCCACCGCCATTACAATCACCCCGGATGTCTTTTCAGCAGCTCCAAGGGTCATTACAAGCCCGATACAAACAAGTAACATGGGCCAGCTGAAGACAACATGATCAATAAATTCAGGAAAGACACCTGTATTTCTCATCACAAGGAATAGCCCTGCCAGTACAAGAATCACACCTATAATCGGGCGGTTTTGATGAAGGTGATGATGTTCGTGTTTTAACTGATGACGTTCATCTCTGGCTTGACGACGTTCATCTTTGTAGTTTTCATTTGTTTCCATGATCGTAAATTTATTTATTTTTCAATTATCATTTTAAGTTTTTCTTTTAAAAAGCGATGATAGGATAAAAGAAAGACCAAGTATAACTATTACTGCAGGCCAATAGAAATTTCTGAAGATTTCGGGTGAGACTAAGAAGATATGATCCTTTAAGAACCAAATTCCTGCCGCAATAAGCAACAGCCCTCCAGTAAAATGGAGGTTTAAAAGCAGTAAAACGCCAATGAAAATCATTGCTGTTTCCCAGGTAAAATATCTGTTGACACTTCCCAGGCCTAGTAAATCATTTGTTGCAACGAGAAGTGCCACGCCAAGGACAATAAAGAATAACCCTATGCTTACCCTGGGGTGATGTTCCCTGTCTCTGAAGCGGGGATAGTCTCTGTAGTGCTGATAATCTCTGTGTCTCATGATTTTTAAAATTTAATCTATGACAAATCTAATACTCAAACAAAAAGCAACTAAGTGAAATTCGGTAAACAGCGTTTTTCTATCGGTATATGGTCTTTTATGGCATTAAATGTTACTTTTTTGTTGATAATTTTTTTAATTGAATAAGGATTCATATTTTTGCAAACCAAAATTTAAAGAGATGTCCTTATCATATACCATACAACTGAGTGGATTAAAGGAAGGGCACCACACCATTGATTTTGAGATTGATAAAACGTTTTTTGAACAGTTTGAGGAATCGGAAGTTAAGGAAGGCAGCCTTGTTGCTAATGTTGAGATAGACAAGAGATCTACTCATATTGATATGATAATAAAGGTCTCCGGAAACGTCAGAATAAGCTGTGACAGGTGTCTTGAAATGTTTTCCCAGCCTATTAACAGTGAGAACAGGTTACTTGTTAAATTCGAGAAAAGTTTCGAAGATGCTGATCCGGACATCCTTTCATTTCCGGCTGATGCAAACGAATTGGATCTGCAACAGCAGATATATGAATTCATTATGCTGGCACTGCCGATAAAGAGGGTGCATCCTGTTAATAAACACGGGGAAAATACATGCGATCCGTTAATGTTAAAGAAACTTGAAGAGTTTATTATAGAAGAGGAAAAAGAGAACGATCCGAGATGGGATGAATTGAAAAAACTAATGAACGATAATTAAAATTAATTTAAAATGGCACATCCTAAACACAAACATTCTAAGACCAGAAGAGATAAACGCAGAACACATTATAAAGCAACCGCACCCACAGTGGCAAGTTGTTCAAACTGCGGATCTTCAGTTCAGTATCACAGGGTATGTCCTGAATGTGGATTTTACAGAGGTAAGCTTGCTATTGAGAAAAAGGCAACTGTCTGAACTCGGCTAATTTAAAAAATGTAATATGAGAATTGGCCTTGATGTCATGGGTGGGGATTTCGCACCTGAGTCAATCATTGAGGGCGCTGTTGATTCCCTTCAGCATTTATCGGTAACCGAGAAACTTGTCCTTATCGGGGATGAGCCTTCTGTTTTAAGGAAGCTGAAAGAGATGCAGATCGATCTCTCTTTGTTTGATGTTGTTCACACATCCCAGGTAATAGAAATGGCGGATCATCCTGCCAAAGCATTCTCACAAAAAAAAGACTCCAGTATTGCTGTGGGATATGAAATGCTTAAAAATGGAGATCTGGATGGATTTTGCAGTGCCGGGAACACCGGGGCAATGCTGGTTGGAGCAAGCTATACTGTTAATGTGATCCCGGGAGTCCTAAGACCCGCGCTGGCCACAGTACTTCCTTGCATTGATAATCGCAGTTTTGTTCTACTTGATGTTGGATTAAACCCTGATTGCAAATCAGATGTTCTTTTGCAGTATGGAATACTTGGCAGTATTTACGCAAAATGCGTTCTGGGGAAAGATAATCCCACTGTCGGGCTACTCAACATAGGTGAAGAAGAAACGAAAGGGACTCCTTCTGTAAAAGCTGCATTCGAATTGATGAAGGAACATCCCGAAATAAATTTCGCAGGGAATATTGAAGGAAATGCACTCTTCCGTGAAACAATGACAGATGTTGTTGTATGTGATGGTTTCGTCGGGAATATAATTCTTAAGATGGGAGAAGCATTTCATCATATATACAAGATCAAAAACCTTAAGGATCCTTATTTTGATAGTCTTGACTGGGAAAATTTTGGCGGAACTCCTATTGTAGGCATTAATGCGAATGTTGTGATCGGGCATGGGATTTCTAAACGAAAAGCCATAATGAATATGATTCTTCAGACCAGGGAAGTTGTTCACGCTAATCTGGCACAAAAGATTAAAGAAGCTATATAATTATGGGAAAAATACGGGCAGCTATTACGGGAATTAACGCCTGGGCGCCGGAGTACAAGCTGACAAATCAAGAACTTTCAAAGATGGTTGATACTTCCGATGAGTGGATTATGCAACGCGTCGGAATAAGGGAGAGAAGAATTCTCAAAGGAGAAGGTCTTGGAAGTTCAGATCTTGGAGAGCAGGCAGTACGGGGATTATTACTTAAAACAAATACTCCACCTGAGGACGTCGATTTGGTGATCTGCGCCACAGCCACTCCCGACATGTTCTTCCCGGCAACTGCAAATATTATATCGGATAAATGTGGCATTAAAAATGCATTCAGCTTCGACTTAAATGCAGCTTGTTCAGGATTTCTGTTTGCCCTTCAGACAGGAGCTGCTTATGTTGAAACAGGAAGATATAAAAAGGTAATAATTGTTGGAGCCGACAAAATGTCGTCAATTACTGATTATACCGACCGCACTACATGCCCACTTTTTGGTGATGCCTCGGGAGCTGTCCTTCTGGAACCTACTTATGAGGATGTTGGTATAATGGATTATATCTTTCATACCGACGGTTCGGGACGGAAGTACCTGCATCTGAAAGCCGGTGGCTCTGTTAAACCTGCCTCACATGAAACAGTTGATGCAAAAGAACATTTCATCTACCAGGAAGGACAAAGCGTTTTTAAATTCGCTGTCATAAAAATGGCGGATGTCGCAGCACAGATTATGGAAAAAAATAATCTTAAGTCGGAAGACATAGCCTGGCTTGTTCCTCATCAGGCAAACTTACGCATTATTGATGCTACAGGAAGAAGAATGGGACTTCCCTCTGAAAAGGTAATGATAAACATTGAAAAATACGGCAATACCACAACGGCTACTATACCGTTGTGCATTTGGGAATATGAAAATAAACTCAAAAAAGGAGATATTCTGATACTTGCCGCATTCGGTGGTGGATTTACCTGGGGCGCTATCTACCTGAAATGGGCGTATGACCCGAAATAGAAAAGCATCTTACCCACCAAACCACACCTTTGGTTCCATATGTACTCACCCCCTTCCCCTCTCTACTTCGTAAAGAGGGGAGCTAATCTTCTGATTTTATTTTAATTTCATAACATTTGTTAGTACAACATGCTAATATAGAGTAATATACTCTGTGTGACTTCCCCCTCTGTACGAAGTAGAGAGGGGGAAAAGAAGGGGGTGAGTGCATTGATAATTAAACTTTTTTATTTGTCATCACTAATTTTATTATTCTCTGCAATAGTTTTTATATTTGTGAGTTATTAAGTTTNNGGTGATATTAAGTCAAATGGTGATATCCGTATCGATGGATCTCTTACCGGAAATCTTAACACTAAAGGTAAAGTTGTTATTGGTGCAACAGGTAAAGTTAAAGGTGAAATTATTTGCAAGAACTCAGAAGTAGCAGGAATTATTGAAGGCAAAATTACTGTGGGGCAGCTACTTAACCTGAAAGCCTCTTCAAAAATTCATGGGGATATAATTACTTCAAAACTTTCTATTGAACCTGGAGCTGTGTTTTCAGGAAACTGTAAAATGAGTGATACTGATACTAATGCAGGAGTTGGAATCATCAAAGAAAAAGAACCCGAAAAATCTACGAAATAAGGGGATCAGAGACTTTGCCANNTAAAACTTGATAAACTGACAGGTTGGAAAACCCCTGTTTTTACTATAGTACTTTCGCTTCTGGGTGTTTTTGCGGCAATATACACCGCAGTTAAAGATTTTATTAAGTGATCCCTGTTCTTGAAACCGATTTATAAATTAGTATCACAGGTCATTTGTAAGATCAAAAAAGAAATATTATTAAAGCGGCTATGGAGATGGAGATTCCTCGCTTCACTCGGAATGACACTGTTGATGGGGGAGACAAAAGGAAGAAGTTGCGATTCGCTGGTTGATGACTGATTTAAATGACATTTGGCGCAGCGAATCGCAACTTCTTTCCTATTTTAACCACCTAATAGCCATGTCATTCCGAGCGGAGTGAGGAATCTCCAGGGGATAGATAAGATGACTGGAACAAATTATATTCAAAAAACTTGATTTTTAAATTTATTGGATTTATTGGAAATGATTTCCTTTAAAAAGGGTTTTAAATGCTTTCTGCCGCTTTTATTATTATATGTCCTTTTGTTATTAAGTGGATATCTGTTTGTGTTAGTTGTAAACCCGAAAATTTCTCTGGCTGATATTGTCATTTTATCAACAGTATTCTCGCTTATAGCATTAATAACTATCATTATTTTTTTAAAAGGCCAGACCAAAGAGCCAGACAAACAGACTCTGTATACTCTCGTTGCAGTAAGCCTGAAATTCCTTCTTGAGATTGTATTTGCACTCCTCTGGTTTATTCTTGCTAAAAAAACTTCTTTGCAATCTGTTTTAATGTTTTTTGTTTTATATTTAACACTCACTTTGTATGCTATTTGGGTTATAGTTAAAATCCTGAAAAACAAAGCTTTATAAAACCGGGGTTGATTTGAAAACAAGAAATTTAATTGGTTTTTTCTATTTCTTTCTCCTTGCTGGAACAACTATTTCAGCCTTTGGGCAGGATGTTAAGGAAAAAACAGAGGCTGAAGGGAAATTTGATGCAAGCACTTATATTCTTGACCACATAGCCGATTCCCACGAATGGCATATTCTGACTAAGNNTAAAGAAGGAACTGTTGATGAAAAAAACCTTCCGCTTGACCTTTCAATGACAAAAACTGTCATCGCGATGTTATCTGCAGCAATAATCGGACTTTTAGTATTCCTGGCAATGGCAAGGTCATATAAAAAAACCGGTATCAGTTATCCGAAAGGAATTCAGAGTTTTCTTGAACCGGTCATCCTTTTTGTCCGCGATGATATTGCAATACCGAATCTTGGGCCTCATAAATTTGAAAAATACATGCCATATCTCCTTTCGGCATTCTTCTTTATTTTGATCAACAACATAATGGGGCTAATTCCATTTCCTCCCCCTTTCGGGGCAAATGTAACCGGGAACATTGCAATAACATTTGTACTGGCCTGTTGCACATTTATTGTCATACAGTTCAGTGGTAATAAATCATATTGGACACATGTATTCGCACCTCCAGGAGTTCCGATATGGCTACTTCCTATTATGATTCCTGTGGAAATAATAGGGTTATTTTCCAAACCCTTCGCGCTTATGATAAGGTTATTCGCAAATATGTTAGCCGGGCATATTGTTGTGTTAAGTCTTGTAGCACTGATATTCATTTTTGGTACCCTTGCACTTGCACCGGTATCAATTTTCTTCGTCATTTTTATGGACTTCCTTGAACTTCTGGT
>PLMC01000073.1 GCA_003141495.1 Bacteroidales bacterium | reverse complement strand
ATAAGTTTCAGAGCAAGATCAAGCTTGTCTTCTTCACATAGAGACTTGCCTATTTTGCCCCCCATAGCTTTAATGAAGGTATAGGTCATTCCTCCGCCTATAATCAGATTATCAACCCTGTTGAGAAGATTTTCTATCAGCATGATTTTATCCGAAACTTTTGCGCCACCCATTATTGCAGTAAATGGTCTTTGCGGATCCTTAAGAACCTTATCCATTGCTGCAAGTTCACTGTTAATGAGAAAACCGAACATCCTCTTATCAGGTGTAAAATAGTCAGCTATAACGGCAGTTGTTGCATGGGCACGGTGGGCTGTCCCGAATGCATCATTAACGTAAATTTCTGCATAGCCCGCCAGTTTCTTCGCCATTTCTTTCTGTTTAATCTTCATCTCAGCTTTAGCGGTTTTTTTCTCTTCATCAGTGACTGTTTCAGGCAGAATGGGCTTCCCTTCCTCTTCAGGATAAAAACGCACATTCTCAAGAAGGAGGATCTCTCCGGGTTTCAGTTCTGCTGACATTTTCACAGCTGATTCCCCAAGGCAATCATCTGCAAAAAGCACTTTTTTACCCAAAAGTTTTTCCAGAACCGGAAGAATAGGCTTAAGTGAATACTTCTCCATGCGACCTTCGGGTCTTCCAAGATGCGACATAAGGATCAGGCAGCCTCCATCGTTAAGAATTTTATTAATTGTCAGTAATGCTCCCCTGATCCTGGTATCATCAGTTACCGTGAAAGTCTTTTTGTCGAGGGGTACATTGAAATCGACCCTTACTATTGCCTTCTTCCCTTTGAAATTAAAGTCCTGAATCATTTTCATAGATCAAATATTTTTATTTAACACAAGAAATTCTCTTTTACAAACCTACATTTTTTTTGGAAATAATCCTTTGATTAAAGTCAACTTATTGCCATCTGATAAATATGATTTACGATATTACTCTGTTCACATTAGCAAATTCTTTTTTTTGCCTCTCCCTAAATCCCTCCCCCAAGGGGGAGGGACTTAAATCACTAATATAATAGTGGTTAACCCTTCTCTCCTGGGAGAAGGGGGCAGGGGGATGAGGCCATTGAGAATCACAGAGAACGAACATTAGTCCTTTAGCTGAACAGAACTATGCATTTTTCTGTTCCCCTTGAAAAAGAATGTTTAAATTTGAAAAAAAATTATGGCAAAAATTACGTTTAAAGGCAATCCGGTAAACACCTTCGGGGATCTTCCTTCAAAAGGCACCAAGGCTCCAGATTTTTCACTCGTTAAATCAGATCTCGGATCATTGTCGTTATCAGAACTTAAAGGGAAAAAAGTCATTCTTAATATATTCCCAAGTCTCGACACCTCGGTCTGTGCAACAACAGTTAGAAAATTCAATCAAATGGCAGCCGGAATGAAGAATGTGACAGTTCTCGGGATATCAAAAGACCTTCCTTTTGCGCATGGACGATTCTGCTCCACTGAAGGCATTACCAACGTTATTACACTTTCAGGTTTCCGCAACAGAGAATTCGGAAAAGCATATGGGGTTGATTACATTGATGGTCCTGTAGTCGGACTCTATGCAAGAGCGATAGTTGTTATTGATGAAACCGGGACTGTTGTTTATACCGAGCTTGTTCCTGAACACATACATGAGCCTGATTATGAAGCTGCTCTTAAAGCTGTTCAATAAAGTGACCAGGGACAAAATCTCTACATTCTTTGATTTTTTTGAGACAGGCACATGAATTTTTCACAGATCCCCGGTCAAAAAGAGATTAAAGCCAAACTGCTCAGGTCTGTTAAGGAAGAAAGAGTCAGTCATGCCCAGCTTTTCACTGGTCCTGAAGGATGTGGCAGCATAGCTCTGGCATTGGCATATGCCAGGTATGTCAGTTGCGAGAACCGGTCAGATTATGACTCCTGTGGTACTTGTAAGTCGTGTGTGAAATATGAGAAACTGATCCATCCTGATCTTCATTTTGTCTTTCCTGTTATAAAAGGGAAGAAAGCCACTGATCCGGTAAGTGACAATTATTTAGAGGAATGGAGAGAGTTTGTAAAAAGGTCTCCATATTTTACACTAAATAACTGGATGGATTCTATAGAAGTCGGGAACGCACAGGGGATGATATTTGCTTCGGAAGCCTCTGAAATTATAAAAAAACTGAGTCTTAAGACTTTCGAATCAGACTATAAGATAATGATAATCTGGCTGCCTGAAAAAATGCATCAGGCAACAGCCAATAAACTTCTGAAGATGATCGAGGAGCCGCCTGAAAAAACTCTTTTCCTTCTTGTCTCAGAAGAACCCGATAAGGTAATTCCTACAATCCTTTCCAGATGTCAGCTTGTTAAAGTCCCTTCCTTCAACAGTAGTGATATTGAGAAATATCTTACAGACAGGTTTAGCATTGCGCCCGATAAAGCTTCAGATATTTCACGCGTATCTTATGGAAATATAACAAGGGCAATTGAGTTGTGTGAAAATGAAGATTCTTCCCTGGCAAATCTGGAACGTTTTAAAAGTCTGATGCGGTTCGCATGGAAGCGCGACATTGTTTCAATTATCAATTGGTCTGAAGAGATTTCAACAACTGGCAGGGAAGCTCAGAAGAACTTTATTTCCTTTTCTATGAGACTTCTCCGTGAAAACCTGATGCTATCTCTAAATCAGTTGAAAAACAGCCTTGTTTCCCTGACAGGTGAAGAGGCAACATTCTCAGGAAATTTTCATCCCTTCATTAATCAGAATAATATTTATCCGCTTACGGAAGAGTTCAATCTTGTATATTCACATATTGAATCAAACGGAAATGCAAAAATTATCTTTCTTGACCTTGCATTGAAAGTTACAAGGCTCATCCGATGATCATAACAATGAATGTTGAAATTGATTCATTTATTCACTACTTTTGCGGAATAATTTCCGAATCTAAAGAGTTTTATGACAGATAATGAAGATATTCAGGGGCAGACCGGAGAAGAGATCCAGATGCCTGATATAACATATAAGCCCGGGTACAATAAACTGGATTCTTTCAACTGGTTGAAGGATTTACCTGATACTCCAGACTTAAATGATATAGTAGAAATCCGTTTTAAAAATACCAGAAAAGGGTTTTTCAGGAATGTTAACGGGTTAAGACTTGAGATTGGTGATGTGGTCGCTGTGGAGGCATCTCCGGGACATGATATAGGAAGAGTCTCCATGATTGGACACCTGGTTGAAGAACAAATAAAACGACTCAAGTCACATCCGTCAACCGATGATCTGAAAAAAGTGTACCGTAAGGCAAAAGCTGTTGACATTCAGAAATGGGAAGAAGCTAAGAAACTCGAAACCCCTACAATGTTGCGTTCAAGGAAGATTTCCGAAGAACTCAAACTTAATATGAAGATTGGGGATGTTGAATATCAGGGCGATAAAACAAAAGCCATTTTTTATTACATCGCCGACGAGAGAGTGGATTTCCGCCAGCTTATTAAAGTACTTGCTGATGAATTCAGGGTAAGAATAGAGATGCGGCAGATAGGTGCACGCCAGGAAGCCGGAAGAATTGGAGGAATAGGCTCCTGTGGCAGAGAACTATGCTGCGCGACGCATATCACTAATTTTATTTCAGTTACAACAACTCATGCCAAATACCAGGAACTATCACTGAATCCACAAAAACTCGCCGGGCAATGCAGTAAACTTAAATGCTGCCTCAACTTTGAATTAGATTGTTACGTTGATGCTCAAAGGTCCTTTCCGCCAAGAGATATTCCTCTTGAAGCTCTTGATTGCACCGGTTATTTCCAGAAACTTGAAGTACATAAAGGGCTGTACTGGTATTCGACAGATCCTCATTCAAATGCAAACCTTATCGCACTTCCGGTGCAGAGGGTCAGGGAGATACAGGCAATTAACAGAAAAGGGGGGAAAGTCGATAAGCTAAAACTTGTCGATGAATCATGGGAAGTAACACCTGTTTCTCAGGACTTGCTGAAGAATAACAGCCTGACAAGGTTCGACCCGCCTGATAACAAAAGTCAACAGACCAAGAGTCCACACAAAAGAAAAAACAGAAGATTCAATGATAAAAGGAATAAATAGATTTTCATTTATTTTCATATTGACATTCCTGTTTTTACTCTCATCATGTAACAGTAAGATAGTTTATACAAATTCCCAGGCTATGACGGAAGAAACCTGGAAACTAATGGATATCACTGCTTTCAAAGTTCCAATAACTGATACCCTTAACAGCAATAATGTATTCTTTACAATCAGAAACGGCTCTTCATATCCATTTCGTAATATTTATCTTTTCGTGACCACAACATCTCCGGATGGGAAAAAAATTACCGATACTCTTCAGTACAACCTGGCAGATGAAAGGGGAAAGTGGTATGGCAAGGGGTTTGGAGATATTCATGAACTGAATCTTCCGTATAAATCAAATGTCTATTTCCCCTTAAAAGGTACATACGAGTTTAAAATTCAGCATGGGATGCGGGTTGAAAATCTGAAGGGTGTTTATGATTTCGGATTGAGAATAGAAAAGTTCAGAAAATAAATCTCAGTACATGGGAAAGAATAAGCTGGTCAGGTGGACCGAGTTGGGATCTTATGATAATGTTATCCAGCCGGAAATCGAAGATATTTCCGGAAAGGACCACCCGATAAAAGGGAGATGGAATCAGGACCTTTTTAAAAATGGAAATCCCATAACTCTCGAGCTTGGATGTGGCAAGGGGGAATATACTGTTGGCCTTGCAAACAACTTTCCTCATGACAATTTTATAGGAATTGATATAAAGGGAGCCCGCATGTGGCGGGGAGCTAAAACTGCCAACGAACAAAAATTGCCAAATGTAGCTTTCCTGCGTACAAGAATTGAATTTATAAATTCTTTTTTTTCTTCAGATGAAGTTGATGAGATCTGGATTACATTTCCCGATCCCCATCTCGGAGGAAGAAACTCAAATAAGAGGCTGACATCTCCCTGGTTCCTTAATTCCTATCGTCTTTTTCTAAAAGATAAAGGACTCATTCATCTTAAAACCGACAACAAAGAGCTTTACGATTTCACATGCAAAGTTCTAAGTTATAATAACGTTGAAACTATTATCTCTACAAATGATCTGTACACGGAAAAGATTGATAATATTCTCTCCATCCGAACCCATTATGAAAAGATTTTTCTTGATGCAGGTCTTAAAATAAACTACATATCCTTCAGACTGAATAAAGTAAAAATTATTGAAAATGCCCCGGCTAAAGCAAAAAGTGCATAATGACTTTTTCTCAAAGGTATATGAGGTGACAAAACGTATACCTTTCGGAAGGATAACCTCATTTGGCGCTATTGCCCGCTATCTGGGGTCCGGCAGGTCGGCCCGTATGGTTGGCTGGGCACTTAATGTAAGCCACAGCAACCTGGAATTTATCCCTGCTCACAGGGTGGTAAACCGCAACGGTCTTCTTACCGGTAAACATCATTTCGGAAATTCATCTACAATGGAACAACTTCTGGAAAATGAAGGCATCGTCATAGAAAATGACCGGATTATTAATTTCAAGGAAAAGTTCTGGGATCCATCTAAAGAACTTTATTAGAGGGGCGGCCCCCAAGAGGCTGTCTAAAAAGTTGAAATCCATTAACCACAAAGGGGCACAAACGTTAAGAAATAGCCCGGTGGGCTATTTTAGCGAAGGGGCCAGCCTGCAGAGGTGGCATTTTACATCAAGGTCACAAAGAACTGAAATACATTATTTTAACTTTGTGTACTTTGAGCCTTCTTTGCGAACTCTGTGGTTAAAATTGACCTTTTCCACAGCCGTAAGGGGGCAAAATCGCATGCATTACCAGCAGTTATTTCTTTTATTCATTTTGTATTTCGCCAAAAAACTGGTAAACTTGCACCTTGTTTATATTTAAATTAAATAAAAATAGCGATTTTAAGCTGGTTGTTAATAGATTAAAATAATGTTTTCAAAAGATCAGATACTAAAGGCCCTTACCGGAGTCATCCACCCCGAAAAAAAGAAAGATATTGTTAGTCTGGGAATGATCACTGAAATAGATTCAGGAGAAAAAGGGATAACTATTACACTTACTCCGGAAAAGTCAAACGACCCTTTCATTTCAACAATCAAGAGCACAATTGTAAGAATGATAAAAGATGTTCTTGGACCCGAGGCAATAATTAACGAAATAAGAGTTCATCCACGAGTAATGGTCGGCAAACAGCAAGAAAAACATCTGGATGTTTTACCCAGAGTTTCAAATATAATTGCAGTCGCATCTGGCAAGGGGGGCGTTGGAAAAACTACAATCGCTGTAAACCTGGCTATCTCACTTGCAAGGTTGGGATATAAGGTCGGACTCCTTGATGCAGACATATTCGGACCATCGGTTCCAAAAATGTTCAATGAAGAAAAATTCAGACCCGAAGTAACACGTGATGAACATGGTGATCATATAGTCCCGTTAACAAAATTCGGGGTTAAAGTTCTCTCAACTGGCTTTTTTGTCGATCCGGCAGAAGCTGTAATCTGGCGGGGCCCAATGGCTTCCAACTTCCTTAAACAACTGATAACTCAGGGTGAATGGGGACAACTCGATTATTTGCTTGTTGATTTACCTCCGGGAACAAGCGATATCCATCTGACTCTAGTTCAGGAGGTTCCTGTTACAGGAGCAATTATAATCAGCACACCTCAGGACGTGGCTCTTGCCGATGCAATAAAAGGAATATCAATGTTCAGGAGTAATAAAATTGATGTACCGGTCCTGGGATTGGTCGAAAACATGTCATGGTTTACGCCTGCAGAACTTCCTGGTAACAAATACTACATTTTCGGAAAAGATGGCTGCAGGAAACTGGCTGAAAAAATGAATGTTCCTTTGCTTGGGCAGATTCCTCTGGTTCAGAGTATCTGTGAAGGCAGCGATAATGGTCAGCCGGTAGCCCTTGACGATTCAGTCATAGGAAATGCCTTTATGGCTCTTGCGGAGGAACTTGTTAAGAGAGTCAGTGAAAGAAACAAAGAGCAGAAACCAACAGTTAAACTTGAGATTAATAAATAAAATTACATAAAAAATGAATGAAACTACTAGTACTAAAGACCGCGTTCTGAAAGCCCTTGAAAGAGTTAGACCATATCTTCAGTCTGACGGAGGTGATATAGAATTCATTGATGTTACTGATGATATGACTGTCAAAGTTAAACTTACTGGAGCATGTCATGGCTGTCCTTACAG
>PLMC01000129.1 GCA_003141495.1 Bacteroidales bacterium | reverse complement strand
AAGATCAGCGGGGTTATTCCTGTTTTTTCTTATTTAATAATTCCATCTGTCTGTGCCATAATGCTTGCCCATTCAAATAAAGGAGTAGTCATAATTGCAATGATTGTGAGCTTTTTAGGAAGTTTTATCGGGTTGAATGTTTCTTTCCATTTTGATTTTCCTGCCGGATCATCAATAGTTGCAAGCCTGGGGAGTATTTTTATTCTCATTTCTCTGGTTCCATTGATAAGGCATTTTTTCCTGAAAAAAGACAAATCCGTTCCTTAAGTCAGATTCCCGATATGTATCGGTTATTTTGTGTATGCTTACTTAATTAACTCTCAGGTAATCTACATTCAAAGAATCAGACAGGGAATCTTTTCAGTATTGAACACTCCAGGAAAAAAGCTACTTTTGTCTTCATGATAACTATAATTGACTATAAAACCGGTAATCTGGGTTCTATTCAAAACATTTTGAAAAGGATCGGGGAAGATTCAGTAGTTACTTCCGATAAAGATGAAATAGCCCGTGCGACTAAACTTATATTACCGGGGGTCGGAGCTTTCGATACAGGAATGAGGAATTTAACCGGACTGAATCTGATTGATATACTGAATAAAAAAGTAATTGAAGAAAAAATTCCGGTACTTGGCATATGTTTGGGAATGCAATTATTATCCAAAGGCAGTGAGGAGGGATCGTTGCCGGGTCTTGGCTGGATAGATGCTTCGACAGTTCGTTTTAAATTTGAAGACAGCACGGAGTATAAGATTCCTCATATGGGTTGGAATTTCATCAGGCAGCATAAAACCGGAAGATTGTTTGATAACATGTATCCCGACTCACGGTTTTATTTCGTTCACTCATATTTTTTCTGTGCGAATGATCCGGAAGATGTTTTAACATCAACCACTTATGAAATAGAATTTACCTCAGCTATTGAAAGGGGAAATATTCTTGGGGTCCAGTTCCACCCTGAAAAAAGCCATAAATTCGGAATGAAGCTCCTAAAAAATTTTGTTGATTTTTACTAAAATGAAAATAAAGAGAATTATCCCTTGTTTGTTACTGAGAAACAATGGGTTGGTAAAGACAGTAAAATTTAGGGAAACAACATATATTGGTGATCCTATTAATACAGTAAGAATATTCAATGAAAAAGAGGTAGATGAAATTTTTTTCCTGGATATTGATGCTACCAGATCCGGAAAAGAGCCTCCCTATGAATTAATTCAAAATATTGCCAGTGAATGTTTTATGCCTTTTGCCTACGGCGGAGGAATTCATACCTTACAACAAATTGAAAGAATTATTAAATCAGGGGCTGAGAAAGTGATAATTAACACACATGCATATATTGGGAAAAACTTTCTCAGAGAAGCTGTTCAACAATTCGGAAGTTCAACAATTGCTGTTTCAATTGATGTTAAGAAGGAATTTCTCAAAGGGAATATTGTATACGTAAAAGGCGGAACTCAAAGCACAGGAATAAATCCTGTCGACTATGCTAAAAAAATTGAAGACGAAGGCGCCGGGGAAATATTAATTAATTCAATCGATAGGGACGGAGTTATGGAAGGATATGATATTGAATTAATTAAAACTATTTCGGGTTCAGTAAGGGTTCCTATCATCGCTTGTGGAGGTGCCGGCAAACTGGTCGATTTCAGTTTAGCAGTGAAACAGGGAGGGGCTTCGGCAGTTGCAGCCGGAAGTTTTTTTGTTTTTCATGGTAAGAGGCGTGCTGTACTCATAACTTATCCATCATATTCTGAGATATCAGATTTATTTAATTAAACTTATGACTGAAAGGACATATCAGATATGCAACCGGTGTATAATGGATACATCTGACCCGGAAATTAAGTTTGATGATATGGGGAACTGTAATCATTGTAATTCAGCTCTAGATCGGGTAAAGAAAAATTGGTTCCCTGATAAGAACGGTGAGAAAATATTCGCAGGTATTATCGAAAAAATTAAGCGAGAAGAGAGGAATAATGAATTTGATTGTATTATTGGACTGAGTGGTGGTGTTGACAGTTCCTATCTGGCGTATTTTGCTGTTAATAAGGGATTACGCCCTCTTGTTGTTCATGTTGACTGCGGCTGGAATTCAGAACAGGCAGTAAAAAACATTGAAAATGTAGTGAAAACACTCAAGATCGAATTACATACATTTGTTGTCAACTGGGAAGAAATGAAAGATCTTCAACGGGCATTTTTTAAGGCAAGTCTTCCTGATCAGGATATTCCGCAGGATCACGCAATTTTTGCTGCTTTGTACAATTTTGCCGATAAAAATAAAATTAAGTACGTATTCAACGGATTGAATTTTGCCACAGAATCTATTATGCCTGGGAACTGGGGATATCAGGCTATGGATTACAGGCATCTTAAATCGATTCATAAAAGGTTTGGAGAAAAAAAATTAAATGATTATCCGCACGTTAATTTTTTTAAGCGATATATCTATTATACTCTTATTAAAAAGATGAAGATTATAAATCCTCTGAATTATATTGATTATAGAAAGGATGAGGTAATTGAAACAATGAAAAGAGAGCTGGGATGGCAGTATTACGGAGGAAAACATCATGAATCAAGATTCACAAAATTCTTCCAGAGTTATTATTTACCTGTTAAGTTTAATTTTGATAAAAGAAGAGCCCATCTCTCAAGTCTGATTGTCTCTGGTCAGATCTCAAGAGACGAAGCTTTGAATAAAATGAAGGAAAATGTATATGCTGAAAATGAAATTGAGAATGACCTCGAGTTTGTAGCTAAAAAACTGGATTGGTCGCCAACTGAATTTAAAGCAATAATTAATCTGCCACCAAACCGGCATCAGGATTTTGAAACAAATGAAAACCTGTTCGATTTTGGCATGAAATCAAGTAACTATCTTAAGAATGTTTTCAAATAGTCTTTTAAGACTCCATACATCTGCTCTAACTAATACTCAGGTCTCCTCTTTATGGTTCCTGAGTACTCGGTATTGTGACCTCGCCCCGAGCGCAGACCAGGGGTGTGGTTAATGGATATAAGTTATAGAAATTGACTTCGATTTCGCTATGAAAAACTTGTTTTCATACTTTTATCAAAAAATCATAAAGAAAAAATTGTGTTGATGAGATCAGCTTATCTTTATCTCATTAGTTTGGGAGAAAAGCAATTTTAAATTATCACTGACTTTTTTTTGATTTGTTTTATAAAAATACTTTTCAAGTACCAGCAACGAAATAAGGTCTTCTCTTGGTTTTATTTTAAATTGTTCTATATACTGATGTGCATTTTTTATTATTTCAAGAGCTTCGTCCGTATTATTTATATAATATTCCATCCGCTCTATTAAATCGGAATAATCATCTTTTATTTGTATATAGTGATAATTTGGAATTAAAGTACCCTCCATATACCATGTCTCAAATTTAGGATCTGGCATAACCGCCAGTGACTGTGACGACATCACCCATTTTAAGTTACTTGCAACATCGTTTCCCTCAAGACAAAGTACGAATTTATAATCAAGTTGTTCTTCAATATTTAGTCTATTTTTTAACAGATTATTATGTTTACCGTCTTTATTAATTTTTCCTACGTTACAAAGAGGATGATTGATATACATTTCCAGAAATTTTATTCTATGGGCCTGACCTACATTATTACGGCCGACAAGCATATTTTTTTTATTTCTAAAATCCTTTTTATCATTAATAAATGTGAAATGTCTCACTTTATCAAGATTAAGAATAACCGAATTTCGATTATTAATGACTAAAGGTCTGCTTTTTACAATAGAAGGTTCAGCGGGCACAAAAGTAACATCGCCAAATTTGTAATCCACTTTCAGGTCGGGGCTAAAATATCTGGTATACTCGTAACTATCAAAGAAATAAGTTTTATCCTTTTTCTTCAGCTTAAAGTTTCCAAGGCTCTTGACATTATCAGATAACCTGATAACTTCTTCTAATTTATTGTAGTAATTTATCCGCTTTCCAATATAATCAATATCATAATCCTTTAGAGTCGATATTTTCTTCTCTAATTGTGTTTGGAAAAATTTATTTGGAAAAAGTTGACGCATAAAATTGGCACTGTAATATAAAATTTTGTTATTCTTATGTTTAATTGAAAGTAGTTTAAGCATTGTTCTCATTGGCATTTACATTTTGTGTTTTTCACCTGGATACAAAAACATCTTTCCGGTATACAATATAAAGTGAAATTTCATCGTCATATTAGATTGTAAATATTGCAATTATTTTGTATAGCTTTCAGTAAATGCCTATCTGCGGCTTTTTATAGACAACCAAACCCACTATTTTATTCCGTTATGAATGTATAAGTGAAATAAAAGTAAACCTTTTTTAGAACTTTTCGCTTATCGCATCCGGGTTTGCATGACAAAGTGTGCAATGGAGCAAGAACTCTTAATTAGATTGATAAGCCTGTACTAAACATTCCCTACTTTAATTCCTTTATCCCCATATTGTAAAGCGTAAAACTGAAGATATCAGCATACTGTTCGATATACTTGCTGACAGGTGTCCCAGCACCATGTCCGGCTTTTGTCTCAATCCTTATCAGAACCGGATTATTTCCTGCCTGTTTAGTTTGTAATTGCGCAGCGAATTTGAAGGAATGAGCCGGAACTACCCTGTCATCATGGTCCCCCGTAGTAATGAGTGTAGCAGGATATTTTACACCCTCTTTAACATTCTGAACTGGTGAGTATCTAAAAATGTATTCAAACATCTCCTTGCTATCTTCAGCAGTGCCAAAGTCATACGCCCATCCTGCACCTGCTGTAAATGTATGATAACGAAGCATATCCATTACTCCAACGGCCGGTAAGGCCACTTTCATGAGGTCAGGACGCTGAGTCATTACAGCACCAATAAGGAGCCCTCCATTTGATCCCCCTCTTATTGCAAGATAATCTGATGAAGTGTATTTTTTCCCGATCAGATATTCACCAGCTGCTATGAAATCATCAAAAACATTCTGTTTGTTCATTTTTGTTCCGGCCAGATGCCATTTTTCACCATATTCACCGCCACCTCTGATGTTAGGAACAGCGTAAACACCTCCCATATCAAGCCATAGAGCAACAGGTATACTGAAACCGGGTGTTTCACTGATATTGAATCCGCCATATCCGTAGAGTATTGTTGGATTTTTACCATTTAAAAGTGTCCCTTTCCTGTATGTGATTATCATAGGTATCCGTGTTCCATCCTTTGAATTATAGAATATCTGCACTGATTCATAATTGTCACCGTTAAATGCCACAACAGGTTTTTTATATATTTCCGTATTTCCGGTTTTAGGATCAAGCTTATAAATTGTAACGGGAATTATATAATTTGTGAAAGAAAAATAAACATCCTTGTCCTCTCGTTTGGCTGCAAATCCCGATGCAGTACCTATTCCGGGTAAAATAATTTCCCGGATGAGGGCTCCATTTCTGTCGTATTGTTTTACTTTTGATATAGCGTCAATCATGTAATGCGCGAAGAGGTACCCTGATCCTGCTGCAGGTTCTAGAACGTTTTCTGTTTCAGGTATAAGGTCCATCCAGTTTTCAACTCCCGGCTTTTCTGCATCAACTGATACAACTTTTTTATTAGGTGCATTAAGGTTGGTCACAATAAAGAGTCTTGATCCATCATTATCAAGTACGGAATGATCGTTATTGAAATTGCCGACAACTACGGTGAACTTATTTCCCGGTTTCTTCAGGTCCTTGATATATAGTTCATTACCTGTTGTGGATACTGCTGCAGTCACCACTAGATATCTTCCATCTTCAGTTACAGTTCCTCCTACATATCTTCTCACAATATCAGATCCAAATACAACTTTATCTTCAGTCTGTTTTGTGCCAAGCTTATGAAAATAAAGTTTATGGTGATCAGTCTTTGCCGACAGCTCACTTCCCTTCGGTTTATCATAACTTGAATAATAGAATCCTTCATTGGCTTGCCATGAAAGTCCGCTGAACTTTATGTCTTTTAAGGTATCGCCTATGATCGCCTTTGTCTCAGCATCCAGAACAATAACCTTTCGCCAGTCGGAACCACCTTCAGAGATAGAATATGCGACTTTACTGCCATCTTTTGTAAATTCCATTTCACCCAGAGACGTAGTTCCGTCAACAGAAAATTTATTCGGATCGAGAAATACTTCAGGATCTTCATTGTTTTTCTGACGATAAATGACAAACTGGTTCTGTAACCCATTATTCCTCGAAAAGTAAGTATAAGCGCCTTCTTTTTGAGGAGCGGTGTATTTTTCATAATTCCACATTTTCTCAAGACGCGATTTTATATCCTCCCTGTATGGAATCGCTTCAAGATATCCAAACGTAACTTTATTTTGCTCCTTTACCCAGGCAGAAGTTTCCGTAGATTTGTCATCTTCAAGCCAACGGTACGGATCAGGAACCTTAGTCCCAAAATAAGAATCAATAACATCACCCTTTTTCGTTAAGGGGTATTCAATTGTCTTTTTCACAGGCCCGGTACATGAGATAAGAATTGCCATTACAATTATTGTCAGGAGTTGGTTTTTCATAGGATTTTGTTATAATTTCATTCACAACGCTTGTATGCTACAAGACTTAATATTCAAAAGTAATTAATTGTTTAAATTCGCAGCCAGATTTTAAAACTATTATTATGAGAAAAGAAATTATGGCATTTATGATGTTAATGATCATTGCAGGTATTGCAGGTGCGCAGGATTATTATCAGCGCACTCTGCGGGAACTTGTTTTTATAATTAAAACATATCCATTCGTCATCTATCAATATTTCCTGATTGGCAGAAACTTGAAGTGAATTAATTCCCCCAGCTGAGTATTTTCCAGCCTCTTTTTATTGCAGCTTTTTTAAGCTTCCTGTCCGGATTAACACAAACTTGGTTACCAACTATTTCAAGCGCCGGCAGGTCTGAAACGGAATCGCAATAATACCAGGAATTTAATGGTGAATAGTTATTTTTTTTGCAATACGCCAATAACCTGGTTGCTTTTTCTTTGCCAAAACAGAAATGACCCAGCGGCCTTCCGGTCAGATATCCGTTCTTAACTTCAAGTTCGGAACAGATGATATCATCGATATTGAGATTTTTAGCCATTTCCTGACAGATGGTTGTTAAGGCTGAAGACAGGATCACAACTTTGGCGTTTTTTGCTTTATGGTATTCAATTTCAGATATTGCTTCTTTATAAACTGATGGGAGGAGTATTTCGTGGAATACTTCCAAACACAGATCAATTACCGATTTTTCTGGAATACCATTTACCCAGCTAACCATATTATCCATTATTTTCAATGGATTTTTGAGTTTAAGACGGAATTCAAACGAAAGAAAGATGGCTTTTAAAAGATTCCGATGTGTCATCAAGCCTTTCCTGTAGGCTCCTCTGGCTAAAGCTTCCCCACTTATGGATTTTGTTATAGTCTGATCAAGGTCAAAAAATGCTATATAATCTTCTGGAGTATTTTTATCTCCCGAAAAAGTGGTTTCCATCAGGATTGTATATTATTTTTAATGCTCCGGACAAAATCTTAACATTAAATCTGTTGGAAAAGTTCAGTTCTCCATCCACATGAAAAGGCACCACTTCCGGAAACTCAAGATTAATTCCTTTGGTTTGATAGTAATTTACTCTTTTGTCGGCAGTGTGTTCACCTTTTGGTACTTTAAGGAGGATAGAAAATCTTTCAAAAAGAGATAATTTTTTAATCATACAGACATCTAATAATCCATCATTTGCAATAGCTTTTGGGGTCAGGTAGAATCCACCCGCAAACCTTCGGCCATTAGCTATGGTGTTAATAAAACAATCTGTTTCATGTCTGCCCGTCTCTGTGATTACGGTCATTCTTTTTTCCCTGAAGAATAGGAGTGTCTTAACAATATGCCAGATATATTTATATTTACTTCCTCTTTTCACTTTCCCCGGTTCTGTATAATTCTCTGCTGCAACCTGTGCATCAAATCCTAATCCCATTCCGTTAAAAAAGATCATGCCATTACACGACCCTGCATCCATTTCAATTGGGTTTTTCTTAAAAAAGATATCCCATTCCTTGTCTCCTAACCTGTTTGGGAAACCAAGGATTTGTACGAAATCATTTCCTGTACCGGCAGGAATTATTCCTGCAGTAACATCTTTTTTATCAACGAGTGGTCGCGACATTTCATTAAAGGTTCCGTCACCGCCTACTGCAATTATATATCTGAATCCTCTTTTGTAGTACTGCTCTGACAATTCAGTCGCGTGTCCGCTTCTTTCAGTGAAAACAATCTCTGCATCAATATTATGCTTTTGAATCATTTCCTTGAGCTTTGGGACAATTAATCTGCCAAATCCGTTGCCTGCTATGGGGTTAACAATAAAAACCCATTGCTTCTTTTCGTTATCTATATCAGAACTTTTCAATATTCTGGAAGTTTTAATAAAAGAGAATCATAAATCGTACATATAAACTATTGATTTTCATCGTTTACCCTGGCTCCGCCAGCTGGCGGAATGGGGTAAATAAATTAATTTTCGAGCGTGTTGGAATCTTATATACATGATTACCGGATGTTATATTTAAATTATACCAATTTATTTTAAATCTAATACTAATGATAAGCCGATTCGATAACAGTTTTAACTGTTTCTAATATTTCACAGTCATTCTTTCCCAATAATTCTTCTCTTTTGATAGGCTTATGGATGACTACATCAAGTTTTGTATCAAAGTTAATATAAAACCTGTTTTTTGGTTTTAATTTATAGAACCCGTTCAGTGTAACCGGCAATATCTCAATTTCTCTGGTCCTGAAGAGGTAAATGAATCCCCTGTAGAACTGGTTTATTTTCCCATTAAGTGTTCTTGTTCCCTCGGGGAAGATTGCAACTGATTGATATTTAGATTTATGAATAAGCTGATCAATCATTTCTTTTGTATTTCTGTAGTTCGGTTCTTTGAAGGGAACATAATCCATCATTTTCAATAAGTTGCTGAAGAGAGGAACTTTAAGAAGCCGTTCATGGCCAAACCACGATATTCCGGGGTAAAATGATGTTATCGCCACAATATCAAAAAGACTTGCATGGTTAGCAACCAGAATATACTTTTCTCCTTTTTTAATGTTTTCTTTTCCTGAAACCCGGAATTTTTTCCCCATAATTATGAAAACTGATTTTGCCCACATCTGAAAGACAAAACGGATCACTTTTTTTAAATGTAATAAGGTGAGAATCAAAACAATCAATACTCCTATGGCAGTGTAGCAATAGAGTATTCCAAATAATAAAATCGAAATAACTGCGTAAAGTCGTGGACGCATCACTTATGAATATATTTTTATTTTTTACCTCATCCCTGATCCCTGATCTCTAATCTCTAATCTGCGATCCCTCAACTTTCAACTTTAAATGAAAGATTTAAAGATATATATTTTGGATAACATAGGAGAATCTGATTAATTCTGACTTCTTATTGAAAAAAAATTCTGCAATCGGTTGCAAAATCTAAAATTTCTTTATAAATTTGGTTTTTACCTGATCATTAGAGTATATCTAAAGGAATATTTTTTAAATAATACGGACCATTAATATAATATGCCTATGATATAAAATAAAAGAGACTATACTAAACTAAACAGGAGATGTGTCACCATCTCCTGCAGTCAGAAGTTAATATTTTTCAGATATGTGTTATAACATTATTTTTTATTAACCCCTTAAACTACAAATCTATGGTAAAAAACCCTTCGAGAAGCATTTTATTCAAAAAATGCTTAAGAAAAATCATGCTAATATTTGGAATCAGTAGCTTCCTGTTAATACAGGGCACTGTTTCATTATTGGCGGGATCAGGACTTAATGTCAGTTTTTCTGACTATTTACAACAAATAAAGGTTTCCGGGCGAGTTGTTGATGCAAACAATCATCCACTGATTGGGGTGAATGTTGTTGAAAAGGGAACCACTAATGGAGTTATGACCGGAGCAGATGGGACTTATGCTTTAACAGTTGCCTCCGGGAACTCAACCATTACTTTTTCTTTCATTGGGTTTGACCCCAAGGAAGTTATTGTAGGCAATCAGACAACGGTTGACATTACTCTATCAGAGAGTATTAACGCTCTGGAGGAAGTTGTGGTTGTAGGTTATGGCACGCAACGGAGAGAAGCAGTGACAGGTTCAGTTGCTTCAATAGGTGGAGACAAGATTCGCGATGTGCCATCATCTAATATCACACAGGCCTTGCAAGGACGTATATCAGGGGTGGATATGGAGCAGACCTCAACTAAACCTGGCGCCGTAATGCAAGTCCGTATTCGCGGTACTCGTTCTCTGAATGCCAGCAACGATCCGCTGGTGGTACTCGACGGGATCCCATTTGCAGGGTCTATCGGCGATATCAGCACCAGCGACATCAAGAGCATTGATATTCTGAAGGATGCTGCAGCAACTGCCATTTACGGTTCGCGTGGCGCCAACGGTGTTATATTGATAACATCCAACAAAGGGCTGAAAGGACAAAAAGCACAGGTAACCCTCAATAGTTATTTTGGTTTGAAAAAAATCTTTGCCCAATACCCCATGATGAACGGACCGGAATTTCGTGCTCTCCGTACAGCAGCAAATATGTATCCAATCGACGGGGCAGATGAATCTGATGCTTATAATACCAATTGGCAAGATTTGCTTTATAGAACAGCTGCAGTAACAAGCCACGATTTAGGCATTTCGGGTGGTACAGAAAAGGGCAACTACAACTTCGGTGTGGGCTACCTAAAGGATGAAGCCGTTATTCCCGGGCAGGACTACAGCCGTTTTTCATTTCGCGGTACTCTTGACCAGGAAATAGGCAAATTTTTCCGCTTCGGCTTCACCACGAACAACAGCTATTCCATTACTATGAATAACAACGTAATGTACGGTGTCTTAAGTATGTCGCCTCTTGCCAACCCGTATAACCCGGATGGTACGTGGAAAAGAACTATAAAGATGCCATTGGATGAACAATGGACCTATTCAAAAGATATTATCAATAATTTGGGCGATAGTTTTATAGACCAAACCAAAGCGTATAGTTCCTATAACACAGTATACGCCGAGGTTAAAATCCCAGGCATTGAAGGTTTAAAATATCGTGCCAACGTTGGTGCGAACTTCCGCATGAGTAACGGTGGGCAGTATACAGGACAAGGGGTATTCGCTCTAAATGCTACAACCGTTTCAACTGCTACTGTCAGTAACTCTCTTGCTACCAACTGGGCAATTGAAAACCTCCTGACTTACGACCGCACCTTTGCCCAGAAACATCAGGTGAATTTTGTGGCATTGTACTCTGCCGAGCAAACCCTATCCAACAATTCATCGGTTTCAGCAAAGGATATTCCAGCCGACGCTCTACAATTCTATAATCTGGGGCGGGCTGCCGGCGAATTTACCATTAACCCTGATTACCAGGGCTATCAGCTGAGTGGCTTGATGTCGTGGATGGGACGCGTAATGTACTCTTACAACGACCGTTATATGCTGAGTGTTACCTACCGCTCCGATGCCTCCTCAAGGCTGGCCGAGGGGCATAAATGGCATTCCTATCCTGCAGTCTCGATCGGATGGAATATCGCAAACGAATCGTTTATGAAGAATATCAGCCAGATAAATTCGTTGAAGCTGCGTGTGGGCTATGGAGAAACTTCTAACCAGTCTGTTAACCCCTACGCTACACTTGGACTTTTAAGTACCAGACCTTACAACTTCGGCACTTTGAACGCAACGGGGTTCTATGTATCCCAACTGCCCAACCCTAATTTAGGATGGGAGTTCTCTAAAACATGGAACTACGGTCTGGATTTCGCCATCCTGAAAAATCGCCTTTCCGGTACCGTAGAGTACTATATAACGAATACCAGTGATATTCTGCTGAATCTTAATCTGCCTCCTACGTCGGGCGTTAGCGGTTATACTGGAAATATTGGGGCAACCCAAAACAAAGGCTGGGAAGTTTCGCTAAACGGTGTGATATTGGACAACCCTGATGGCTTTACCTGGGAAGCCGGCATCAACCTGTATGGCAACCGCAATAAGCTGGTAGCGCTTGCTTCGGGACAACCGGATGATAAAACCAATTGGTGGTTTGTAGGCCACCCCATTGATGTAATCTATGACTACGAGAATATAGGAATCTGGCAAGCAGGAGATCCATATCTGAATATCCTAGAAGGTCCGGCCGGAAAACCTGGTATGATTAAGGTGAAATATACCGGCGATTTCAACCCAGATGGTACGCCAACAAGGCTAATTAATTCCAGTGACCAGCAAATTATCAGCCTGGAACCCAAATTTCAGGGTGGCTTCAACACCAGCGTAGCTTATAAAGGATTTGACTTAGGCGTTATCGGTGCTTTTAAAAGCGGTGGTGTCCTTATCAGCACCCTCTACTCATCGGCAGGCTACCTCAATCTGTTGACCGGTCGCAGGGGGAACGTGAAGGTGGACTATTGGACACCGGATAACACCGGCGCCAAATATCCGGCACCCGGTAATAGTGGCGTATATTCTGGCGACAATCCAAAGTATGGAAGTACCCTGGGTTACTTTGATGGATCGTATCTGAAGATCCGTACAATTACACTTGGATATAGCTTAAGCCAAAAGCTGATTAATAAAATCGGTATTGACAAATTTCGGATTTACGTCACTGTTCAGAACCCATTTGTGATGTTCTCGCCCTACAACAAAGAAACAGGTTTAGACCCCGAAACCAACTCATATGGCAACGAAAATGCGGCAGTACCATTGTCATACAACCTGAGACGATTGCTGACTATAGGCACTAACACGCCTTCAACACGCAACTACTTGATTGGTCTTAATTTAACATTTTAATAAGATAGCAATGAAAC
>PLMC01000122.1:31856-82647 GCA_003141495.1 Bacteroidales bacterium | reverse complement strand
ATGATACTGAAGGGAGCACAGCTTTCTGATCAATTCCTAGATTAAGATTCATGTATGCAGCCAGGTCCCTTGCAACTCCAAAATGTGATCCGCTATCAATCCTGTTAGGAGTAAGTCCTATTTCAAAAACCGTATCTTTTGCCACTTTAAAATAATTGCCAGCGGGTGTTCCGGGTTTTGCATTTTTGTCTAAAACCATAATACCATCATGCGAATTACCAAGTCCCAGTTCATCTTCCGCGCATATCATACCTTCAGATAATTCACCCCTGATTTTTGATTTTTTGATCTCTAAGCTCTCCTCTCCTTTAAAAACAACTGTTCCGATTGTAGCTACCGGAACTTTCTGACCGGCAGTAACATTAGGAGCACCGCAAACGATCTGGAGAGGTTTGGGCCCACCGATATTAACTGTGGTTATAGAAAGCTTATCGGCATCAGGATGTTTTTTGCTAGTCAGTACTTCACCAATTACGACACCTTCGAGGCCCCCTTTTATAGAGACCCATTCTTCCATTCCTTCAATTTCAAGACCGATAGCTGTTAATATTTCTGCAACTTTGGCAGTTTCAAGATCAATCTTTAAATAATCTTTAATCCAGTTATATGAAATCTTCATCTCTTGATTTAGCTAATAAAGGTACCTGTGAGATTGCAAAAGTAAGGAATTTTAAAATAGGATCAGAAATGGCGGATTATCATTTTTTTCTCAATGAGATTTCTCATTTCGCTATATTGCTAATAACATCATTTTTTAAATTATAGATAAAGAAAGGTTTGTAAATTGATATTTAATAATGTGTTTTTCACCTTAAACCACGGAGTGGTTTCATCATAAAGCTCATAATGTTCTCTCTAATTTGACTATATTTGTGACTCAAACATGCAATTTTTATGGTTGTTGAAAAAGATGATAAACTGATCCTTTTAACGAATGATGACGGTTTATATGCGGGAGGATTGAAGACTCTGCTTGAAGTGATGGAAGAATTTGGAAAGGTCATTCTGATTTCTACTATAGAAAGTATGTCGGGCATGTCTCAGGCATTGACTGTAAAGACACCGTTACGTGTAAAACTGCTTGAAGAAAATGACAGGCACAGGATTTATGCATGCAACGGAACTCCGGCCGATAGTGTAAAATTGGCTATCAATCAATTGGCTGAAAGAATTCCTGAATGGGTTGTTTCCGGGATAAACCATGGATCCAATGCATCAGTAAGTGTTCTCTATTCAGGTACAATGGCCGCTGCAATCGAAGGTTGTCTTTACGGGATAAATTCTGTCGGATTTTCCTTGAATAATTTTTCACCTACGGCTGATTTCTCGATATGTAAGAAATATATCAGAATTGTAATGAAGAAGCTTGCCATAGAGCCTCTTCCAAGAGGTATTTGCCTGAATGTAAATATTCCCGCGGCTAAGAAAAATGAAATACAGGGAATAAAAATATGCAGGCAATCAAAAGGCAACTGGAGAGAGGAGTTTGAAAAAAGAAAAGACCCGATGGGAAAAACATATTACTGGCTGACCGGAGTTTTCCAGAATCATGAACCTGAAGCCACCGACACTGACGAGTGGGCTATTGCACATAATTATGTTTCAGTAGTGCCGGTTACTGTCGACATGACTGCTCATTCGTATATTGATAAACTTAAATTCAGGTTTAAAAAATGAAATTTTACGAGAAATACGACAAAGTTCTTACAGGTATAATTTCAGGACTTGTATTTCCGTTTATTATAGGAATAACCATTTACCTGCTTTCTTCAGGTCATCAATCGCTTCATTTATACCTTATCAGAATAGCGGATTCAAAGATTATTACACATTCAATTACTTTATGTGTATTCCCGAATATTCTAATTTTTATGATATTTAACCAATTAGACATGCTGAGAGCTACTCGTGGCGTGCTGGCAGTGACAATAGTCTGGGCTGTGATTGTTTTTGGTGTAAAGTTTTTAGGATGAAGTATTTTATAATTGCAGGAGAACAATCAGGCGACCTACATGGCTCAAATCTGATAAGAGAGTTAATCGTAGCAGATAAAAATGCAGAGGTCCAATGTTGGGGAGGTGATCTCATGGAATCTGCCGGCGCCACTCTTCTAGTTCACTACCGGAAATTGGCTTTCATGGGCTTCGTCGAGGTTATTAAGAACCTCGGTGCGATTTCTAAAAATATAAAACTCTGTAAACGGCAAATAATTGAATATAAACCGGATGTCGTAATCTTTATAGATTATCCTGGTTTTAATCTCAGGATTGCGGAGTTTGTTAAAAAAGCCGGGTACAGGACTTTCTATTATATTTCACCTAAGCTATGGGCCTGGAATGAAGGAAGAGTCAGGAAGATTAAAGAATATATCGATCGCATGTTCATTATCTTTCCTTTCGAGGTGGATTTTTATAAAAAGCACGGAATAACTGTTGACTATCAGGGAAATCCACTCATAGATGAAACTGAAAAACGAATCTCGACGTTTCCCACAAAAAAAAGTATGTACAGGAATCTAGGAATCGACGAGAAACCTTTAATTGCTTTCTTAGCCGGTAGTCGCAGGCATGAAATTGAACTTATCCTTCCTGAAATGATGAAAATAATTCACCATTTACCTGGATATCAGTTTGTTATTGCCGGAGTGAAAAATATACCGGATGACCTGTACCTTAAAATCATTGGGAAAGCTTCGGTTAAAGTGATAAAGGAAAAAACTTATGAAATTCTGTACACTGCAGATGCGGCTCTCGTTACTTCCGGAACAGCAACCCTTGAAGCTGCTTTGCATGGTACACCCCAGGTTGTTTGCTACAAAGGAGATTTCTTCTCAATGTTGATTGCTTGGATTGTGGTCAAAGTGAAATATATATCACTCGTAAATCTCATTATGGGCTCTGAAGTTGTTAAGGAATTGGTCCAGTATGACCTTACTGAAAAAGCTCTCTTAAAAGAGCTTAAAGCCATTTTACCAGGCGGTGTGAAACGCGAAAAATTATTATCTGATTATGAGGAATTAAAAATCAAACTGGGATCAGCCGGAGCTTCAGGCAGGATTGCCAGGGAGATGGTGCGGGAGTTGAAGAAATGCAGGGGAGAAGAGGAGAAAAGGTGAAAAGGAGATTGAAGATATTATTTATTTTTTTATTAGCTGATTTTTGTACAATTGGTTCGGCGCAGGTTAAAATCCGGATTTTCGCCAATCAGTCTCCTGAATCAGCTGTGCTTTCAGTTACTGAAGGAACCTACGAACTAAATCTCTTCAACGGTGATCTACATTCAGTATATAAAAATGAATCCGTCATTATAACAAGATATAATGGAAAACTTGCTGTTAAGAAGAGAAACGCAAAGGGATTTGTTTGTGATTCACTGATCTTTAAAGGGAAAAGCGGGAATGATTCATTTTCACTTATGATGAATGGGAAATCACATCTACGGCAGAATTATTCAGGTGACCTTCTGTGTTTTCCTGATCTTGGAACATTGGTATTTATAAATATATCCGGTATTGAAAAGTATATAGCCGGCGTAGTGATGGCTGAGGGAGGGGCGGGTAAAAACCTGGAGTATTTTAAAACCCAGGCTATTATTGCCCGGACATACATGTACAAATATTTTGATAAACATTCATCCGACAAATACAATGTATGTGATAATACACATTGTCAGGCGTATAATGGATTTTCATCGGATACCCTTCTAAATAAGGCAACCCAGGAAACCAGGGGACTTGTTATTCTTGATAAAGATAGCTCTCTCATAATATCAGCATTCCATTCGAACTGCGGTGGAGAAACCTCATCTTCCGAAGATGTCTGGCTTTCGGGTCAACCTTATCTTAAAAGTGTTGTGGATCCATACTGCCTTAGATCCAGAAATGCTACATGGCGAAAGAGCTACCCTTTAGATGATTGGATAAGTTATATCAGAAAATCGGGATATAAAGGAAAAGTTGAAGATCCATCAGTATTCAATTTCAGGCAGGAATCAAGGCTTACTGATTATAAAACTGGATCATTAGCAATTCCGTTAAGAACCATTAGAGCGGACCTTAATCTTAGGTCGACTTTTTTTTCTGTTTATGCAAAAGGCGATTCCATTATACTTAATGGAAGAGGCTATGGTCATGGTGTTGGTCTTTGTCAGGAGGGTGCAATGGAAATGGCAGCAAAGGGATTTAATTATAAACAGATCATTGATTTTTATTATTTTGGCGTTATAATTTCGGATATAAAAAATGCTGTAGCTTTGCCTTGAAGTTTGCTTTTAGGCTATGTTTAAAACCCTTTGTGAACCTTAGTGGTATCCTTTGTATGCCTTTGTGGTAAATGCTAATTTATTTAACAACAAAGGATCACGAAGTAAATCTCAAAGTAACACAAAGGGAAAACTGGACAATTAATTTTAATTACATGCTTGCAATTTTCAGAAAGGAGATAAACGGTTTTTTCAGCAGCCTTACAGGTTATTTGGTTATAATTGTTTTCCTTCTGATTAATAGTCTGTTCATGTGGGTTTTCCCGGGTGAGTGGAATATAATGGATAACGGGTATGCCGGATTGGATACCCTGTTTTTCCTTTCCCCATGGCTTTTCATGTTTCTTGTCCCGGCTGTTACAATGAGGATGATAGCTGAAGAAAAAAGACTGGGTACAATAGAGTTGATTTATTCGAGACCAATCACAGAAAGAGGAATTGTCTACGGAAAATACTTCGCTTCAGTATGCCTTGTTCTGCTTGCACTGTTGCCAGGACTGATATATTATTTTTCAGTTTATCAGCTTGGCGAATCTCCGGGGAACCTTGATAAGGGTGGGACAATGGGCTCGTTTATTGGCCTGTTCTTTCTGGCGTCAGTCTATGTCTCTGCCGGGATATTTGCTTCATCTCTTACTGATAATCAGGTAATTGCATTTATCCTGGCTGTACTATTCTGTTTTATTCTCTTTATGGGATTTGATTCATTTGCATATCTGCCCGGCTTAAAAAAATTGGATGAATTTGTTATCAGGCTCGGGATCAACGAACATTATAAATCTATCAGCAGGGGAGTTATTGATATTAAAGATATAGTCTATTTCGTGGCTGTAGCTTGCTTGTTTAATGAAGCTACAAGATTTCACCTGTTATCGCGTAAATGGAAGAAAAAAAGTTAAGTCATGACAGAAAAAACAGGTGACAGGGGCATTAAATTGAAAAGCTGGCTGCAATTACTCTCTGTGGTTGCAGGAATCATTCTTGTTTCGGTAATAAGTTCATTTTTAAGGTTCAGATATGATCTGACAGAAGATAAAAGGTTCTCTCTTTCCCGACCAACACGACAGGTACTCAGCCATTTAAAAAACGACATCTACATACAGGTGTATCTCGAAGGAGAAATACCTATACCGTTAAAACGTTTGAAAAGATCTGTTGGTGAAATGCTTGATGAATTCAGAATAGCCTCAGGGAGAAAAATTGATTATGAGTTTATAAACCCGTCCGGAGGAAAGGATGCCAGGCAGAGAGAGGCTCAATATCAGACTCTGGAAAAAAAAGGATTGAATCCAATCAGGCTGGAAACAGGTGATTCTGAGGGAGGGTCATCTCAGAAGATTATTTTTCCGGGAATGATTGTCAATTATAATGGTATTGAAGTGCCGGTTAATTTTCTGAATAATTCCACCTCCTCATCTGAGCAAAATATACTTCGTTCGGTAGAAGGACTTGAATATGAGATGATTCAAACAATCGCTACCCTCAGTTCAGATACTATAAACAAGGTTGCATTTATTGAAGGGCACGGAGAAATTCCTGAGATAGAGACAGCGGATATTACTATGAATCTTGCCAGATTTTTTACTATCGACAGGGGTGTTATCGGAGGAAAACCAGGTATTCTTGACAAATATGCAGCTATTGTTATTGCAGGACCGGAAAAAGTTTTCAATGAATCAGACAAGTTGGTACTCGATCAGTATATCATGAACGGAGGCAAGGTAATGTGGCTTATAGATGAGGTGGCTGTGAATTCCGATAGTCTCAGATTCGGCACTACAGTTGGCCTTTACCGGCCGTTAAATATTGAAGATCAGCTATTCAGGTATGGGGCCAGAATAAATCCGGCAATTGTTCAGGATATTGAATGTGTTCCGATCAGGTTAATGGTTATGAGCGGAGGTACTCGTCAACAAGTTGTTTCTGCTCCGTGGGTTTATAATCCATTACTAAAACCAGCTGCAAATCATCCTATTACAAGAAACCTGAACAGGGTGGAAGGAGAATTCGTGAATTATATTGACACAGTGGGTCTCGATCCGGCAATAAGGAAAAGGATACTTCTTTCAACATCTGAATATAGCCGTACAGTTTCTCCTCCTGTTATGATAAGTCTGAAAGAAGCAGAAATGACTCCTGTTGAGAAAAATTTTAATAAGCAAAACCTGCCGGTAGCGGTTTTACTTGAAGGTGTTTTTACCTCTGCTTTTAAGAACAGGATGGTAAGTAATCTTACTGATGATAAAAATCTCAGGATCAGGACCGAGAGCAAAGAAACCAGGATGATTGTTATAGCTGATGGGGATATAATAAGGAACGAGGTTAAAAGGTCAGGATTGAATGAATCACCTCTTCCTCTGGGCCAGGATAAATATACCGGACAGGTATATGGTAACAGGGATTTTCTGATAAATTGTCTTAACTGGCTTGTTGACAAGAATGGAATCATGGAGTTAAGATCCAGGGAACTTAAACTCAGGTTGCTGAACTATAAAATTATCAAAGCTGATAAATTTAAGTGGCAGTTGATCAATATAGCCGGACCGGTTATTGTAGTTATTATTGGAGGATTCTTTTACAGCTATTTCAGAAGAAAAAAATACGCAGAAAATTGATAAAGAATAAATTATTTGTCAGAAGTGGTTTTTTTATCATTGTAATAGGGTTGTTTCTCCTGATCCTGTTCAAGAGCAAATCACCATTTGGAAAAAACAATAGCTCATTCGCTTCCGAACCCAGAGAAGAGATTACCAAAATCGAGTTTTCGGAAGCAGGGAAGAGATTGAATCTTGAGAAAAAGGGCGAGACCTGGTTAATTAACGGTAAGTTCGAAGCGAGAAAAAGTGGTATGCTTTTTATTCTCAGGATTTTGAAAGAGATAAAGATTAAATCCCCCATATCTGCTGATTTGTTTGGAAATGAAATAACCGGGAAACATGTTATTCCTGTGAAGGTAAAAGTTTATGAAAAGAAAAGACTTCTTAAGTCATTTCTTGTTTACAAAACTGCATCAAACGCTTACGGAAACATTATGAAAATAAAGGAGTCTTCAAAACCCTTTATTGTATATGTACCTGGCTATGAAGGTGATATTGGTTCAGGGTTTACACTAAACGAATTATTCTGGCAACCATATACAGTTTTTAATCTTTTACCGTCAGAAATTTCTTCAGTGAACCTCGAGAACTTCTCTGATACTGCTTCATCATTTTCCATTATTAACAGAAATCATCATTATTTTCTTTCCGGAAATACGGGTAAGATAGCAGGATGGGATTCTTCACGTGTCTTTCGTTATATATCATATTTTGCCTGGGTCCCATTTGAGTCGTGGGCTTTTAATATAGAAGAAACAGAGAAGAAATCAATTGAAGCTAAACAACCCCTGTACATGATTACTGTTGTTAATATTACAGGTAAAAAGAGTGTCCTGACTTTATGGGGAATGATGAAGGGCACAAAAGAAATTGACAGTGACAGGTTATTGGGGAAGACAGATGGAAAGGATGAGCTTTTTATAATTCGATATTTCGATATAGATCCCCTGATTAAGAAGAGATCATATTTCTTTATGCAATAATTTTTTATTTGAGCGAATAGTTTTTTTTTGTAATATTGGTAATTGAGAATTGAGCAAATTCTATAGTTCAATTCATTCATTTTGACAATAATGGTAAAACTTGGAAATCAATAACTCAACTTAAAACGATACCAATATGAAATTTGTAGTATCCAGCTCGGAACTTCTAGGTCATCTGCAGGCTATAAGCAGGGTAATCAGTTCAAAAAATACACTTCCCATACTCGATAATTTTCTCTTCAATCTGTCAGGGAACGATCTTGAAATAACTGCATCAGACCTTGAATCTACACTGATAACAAGGATGAAGCTTGAGAACACTGATGGAGATGGCACAATAGCTCTTCCGGCAAGAATATTACTTGACGCACTGAAAGAGTTTTCAGTTCAACCGCTCACCTTTGATATCAATATGGAAACCCTGGCGGTTGTTATCAGTTCTGAAAATGGTAAATTCAATGTTGTCGGTCAGAATGGTATCGACTTTCCAGCTTTGCCATCAATTAAAAAGGATAAAAAATTTGAATTCGTAATTAATGCTGATGTATTGCTTGCAGGTATAAGCAAGACTCTTTTTGCTACTGCAGATGATGAGCTTCGACCTGTAATGGGAGGCATCTTTGTAGAAACATCTACTGATAAAATTACATTTGTGGCATCCGATGCTCATAAACTGGTAAGGTACCAGAGAACTGACTCTCATTCAGATGATAATGCATCATTTATACTGCCCAAAAAGCCGGCTTCTCTACTTAAAAATATTTTACCGAAAGAGGCAGGACCTGTTACGGTTGAATTTGATGATAAAAATGCATTTTTTATATTGAGTAATTACAAGGTTGTATGTCGCCTGGTTGAAGGCAATTATCCGAATTACAATTCAGTTATTCCCAAGAATAATCCACGTAAGATCACAATTGACAGGGTAGAATTCTTTAATACCCTCAAGAGAGTATCTGTTTTTTCAAATCAAGCCAGCAATCTTGTGAAGCTTCAGCTTAAAGGTAACCAGGTTTTGGTTTCTGCACAGGATATTGATTTTTCAATATCAGCATATGAAAGGATCAAGTGCCAGTATGAAGGAGATGAGATTGAAATCGGTTTCAAATCGGTTTTCCTTGTGGAGATTCTGTCTAACATCGGATCACAGGATGTTATGATCGAACTCGCCGATCCCACGAGAGCCGGACTCTTCCTTCCGGTGATTTCAGATAATGAATCGGAAGATCTTCTGATGCTTCTTATGCCAATGATGATAAATGCCTGACCTTTGAATCTGAATCTTAAACGTCCCATTGCTTTTCTCGATCTTGAAACCACAGGAATAAATGTTTCAAGTGACCGGATCGTTGAACTCTCAGTTTTAAAGATCAGTCCCAATGGAAAAGAGGAGTGGATGAGTACCAGGGTAAATCCAGAGATGCCTATTCCTCCCAAATCCACAGCTATACATGGGATAAAAGATGAAGATGTAGCTAAGTCGCCTACCTTCAAAGAAGTTGCAAAGAAGCTTGCCATGTTTCTTGAAGGTTGTGATCTGTCAGGGTATAATGCCATTAAATTTGACATACCGGTTCTTGCGGAAGAATTCCTGAGAGTCAATGTCGATTTTAGTTTCACTAAAAGAAGATATGTCGATGTTCAGGTCATTTTCCATAAAAAAGAACAGCGCACATTATCAGCAGCTTACCTGTTCTACTGCAAAAAGGATCTGGAAGGAGCTCATGGTTCAAAGGCCGATACAGCAGCCACTTACGAAATTCTTAAATCACAGCTCGACAGATATAAAGATCTTGAAAATGATGTAGAGAAGCTTGCAGATTTCAGCTCATTTAATAGTAATGTTGATTTCGCCGGAAGAATCATTCTCGATGAGAATGGAGTTGAAGTTTTTAATTTTGGCAAACATAAAGGAAAGTCTGTCGAACTTGTTTTTAATGTGGAACCGGCATATTATTCCTGGATGATGAACGGTGAATTTCCTCTTTACACAAAAAAAGTTCTTACGGAGATAAAACTGAGATCTTTCGGAAAAAACCAGGGATAAAATGAAGATCATATGCATCGGACTCAATTACAGGAAACACGCCATTGAACTGGGGTGGTCTGTTCCGAGTGAGCCGGTTGTATTCCTGAAACCCGATTCCTCGATACTGAAAAATAATAAACCATTTTTCCTGCCTGATTTTTCGTCAGATATCCAATATGAAGTGGAAGTTGTTATTAAGATCAGCAAGCTGGGAAAGGGGATCTCTGCAAAATTTGCCCCGCGGTATTTTGATGAAGTCACTTTAGGCATAGATATAACAGCTCGCAATCTGCAAACCAGTCTGAAATCGGCCGGTATGCCATGGGAATTATCAAAATGCTTCGACGGAGCAGCACCTTTAGGCAATTTTGTTCCTGTGTCGGGTATAAAAAACATGGCAGATCTCGATTTCAGGCTTGAGATCAACGACAAAGTGGTACAGAAAAGCAACACTTCCGATATGATATTCGGCTTTAATGAGATTATAGAATATGCCTCGAAGTTTTTTACCCTGAAAACCGGTGACCTTATCTTCACAGGAACTCCGCCCGGCGTAGGCAAGCTCAATAGAAATGACAACCTGGTTGCTTTCCTGGGTAATGAGCCTCTACTGGATTTTATGATCAAATGATTTGAACCATTGTTTTTTGACATTTTATTCACCTCTTTTTACCCCCCACCCCCCCATTTGGAGGGCTAAGTGAAAACAGGAATTAAAAAGTACCCCATATGAGGGATTCAGTGGGTTCTACTGCATCGGTATAACCGTTCCCATTTTTACAACTTCGAAATTTTTCCCCGCTATCGATTTCAACTCTCCCAGTTCATCGTCAAGCCATCGCGAATCGGGAGCACCTGTTTTAAAATTTGCTACATGCTAAAAAGAAATTGCGAATTTGGAATTTGAAATTGCAAACCGCATCTCATATCAATTATCAGGAGACGACCCTTTTATTATTTATAACTAGTAATTTGTAAGTTGAAATAAAGGCTGGTTTTGTAGGTTTAATTTTAACGAGATTGAATTGTATGAAAATTCCTTTGGTATTAATTAATTCTATTAATATCTTTGCCCGTTACTAAAAAATATAAAGATGGGAAATTTAGGAGCTACTGAGATTTTACTGATTCTGGTTGTTGTAGTACTTCTATTTGGTGGCAGGAAGATTCCTGAACTGATGAAGGGTATCGGACAGGGAATGAAAGAATTCAAAAAAGCTTCCCGTTTGGAAGATGAGCCTGACAAGATGAGCGCTGAACCCAAAAAAGACGAAGAAAAAAAGTAAAGGTTTGCTCTCCTATGCATTATGAGGTAACCTTTATATCATAATGTATTGTAAATCAGTCTGAAACACTATACTTTGGTGCTTTTCTGTGTTTTGTTCCCTGCTCGTAGCTATATGCTATTTCGAGCAGGATGGATTCATTCCATGCCCTGCCAAAGAATGTGACCCCAACAGGTAAATCATCAATAAATCCCATTGGAACAGTGATTGCAGGATAGCCTGATATTGCTGCCAGGGATGAACTTCCTCCAACAAAATGATCACCTAACAGCATATCCGTTTTCCATGCCGGGGAGCCGGTCGGCGCCATAATCGCATCAAGCCTGTAAGTATTCATTACTTTATCTATTCCATCGTCCCTTGTTGCTTTTGTCATGGTAGCCAGTGCCTTTTTATACTCTGTCGAATTCAAATCTCCTTTCTGATCAGCCTGTTCAAGCAGGTTCTGATCGAAATATCTGAGTTCGACACTATCTGATTTGTTAAACTGAATCAGGTCTTTAATATTCTTAACAGCTGAACCACTATGTCCGGCGAAGTATTTATTAAGTCCATCCTTAAATTCATACAGCAGCACTTGAAGGGATGCGTCTTCATAATTCAATCCTTTTGGAAACTCAATTCCAACTACTTCAGCACCATTTGCTTTAAGGTATGCAACAGTCTTGTTCATAAGAGTATCGACCTTATCAGAAAAACCCATAGTTTTTTTCAGCAGGCCAATTCTTTTACCCTTCAGGCCATCTTTTTTCAGAAACCCGGTATAATCGGTAAAGAATTTACCCTGTGAGGCAAATGTTTTGGAATCTGTAGAATCGATGCCTGTTAGAGCTCCCAATGTTATAGCTACATCTTCCACTGTTCGTGCCATGGGTCCAGGAGTATCCTGTGTGAATGAAATCGGAACAATACCGGAACGGCTGAGAAGGCCGACTGTGGGTTTAATGCCGGCAATTCCGTTGTTGTTAGAAGGACACACAATTGAACCGTTGGTTTCAGTCCCAATTGCAACCATACAGAGATTGGCAGAAACAGCTACTCCTGAGCCGGAGCTCGATCCGCATGGGTTACGATCCAAAACATATGGGTTCCTGGTTTGCCCTCCAATACCACTCCACCCACTGGATGACATTTTAGCACGGAAGTTTGCCCACTCGCTTAAGTTCGATTTTGCAATAATTATTGCTCCGGCTTCTCTCAATTTCCTGGCAACATAGCTATCACTACCCGGGAATGAATTTCTTAATGCTGTTGCCCCTGCAGTTGTAGGCATTCTGTCGTGAGTGTCAATATTATCTTTAAGGATTACCGGGACTCCGTACAATGGACCTCCTGGCTTTCCTGCTGCGGCTTCCTTCTCAAGTTCTTCGGCAATATTGAGAGCGTCAGGATTGATCTCAATAATTGAATTCAGCGTGGGACCATTTTTATCGATTTCGCTGATCCTGTTCAGATAGACTTTGACCACATCTTTTACAGTATATTTTCCTTCTTTGTACCCTTGCTGTAGTTGCCTGATTGTTAATTCTTCAATCCAGCTATTATCAGTTCTTTTTTCAATATTATTTCTGACAGTTGTTTTGCAGGTTATCGTGAAAAGGATAACTGAGATAAACAACAATGAAAATTTGACAAAATTTGGCTTCATAATATTATGGTTTTATGTCTTTTTGTAGAGACGCCCAACTTGAGCGTGTCTACCCTGTATAAATTATTCTATATTTCATAAAATTATGAATATTAAATCAATTTGAATAAATTTGTTGCGGTGGAATTCTGTTGATGAGAGTAGAGACGCCCAATTTGGGCGTCTCTTCAACACAAAATTCAGTTATTAAGGATAAATTGGTAATATGAAAAATATCTATCTGCAAATTCTTGATAATCAATTAGATATTTCCAGGATGGTGCTGGCTACAGTAACCGGTACAATAGGTTCTGCACCCCAGAAATCCGGCAGTTCAGCTTTGTTCGGTAAAAAGGGTCTTATTTTCGGGACAATTGGAGGCGGAGTTGTGGAAGGAAGAGTTGCAAAACTCGCCTGCGAAGCTATTCTGTCAAAAAAGTCCGGACATCTCAAGTTTAATCTTGAAAATGATATCTCAGCTAAAGAGGAGGCCATCTGCGGTGGACAAATTAGTATTCTTATTGATGCCAATCTGAACAATCATTTACTTGTTTTTGAACAGTTGAAGAGATCCTTCAAAGAACAGGTTCCGGGAGTTCTGATGACTATGGTTACCAGGTTCTCAGAAGATACCGTTCTTATTAATCGTTACTGGATGAGTAATACTTATAAGCCGGAGATACCTGAAGAGTTTCTTGTGAAAATTGAACCTGTTGTACATAGTATATTAGCTGAAGGCAATCCTTCAGATTACAGAGAAATGGAGCTTTCGATACCCGACGAAGAGCCTTCTTCCCTGTTTTTTCTGGAAGCAGTTTTCCCTCCTGCAAAACTGATAATTGCAGGAGCGGGTCATATTGGTAAATCATTGGCGCATCTGGCAGATATGCTTGATTTTGATGTTACTGTTATTGATGACCGTCCTGAGTATGCTAATCCTGTGAATATACCCGAAGCCACCCATATCATAGTTAATGATATAGGAGAAACATTAAAGGATTTGAAGAAAAGCAATGACACCTATGTTGTGATTGTAACTCGTGGTCATAAAGACGATGCTTCCGCTCTTAAACCGTGTTTAGGATCTGACTTAGCTTATATCGGCATGATTGGAAGTAAACATAAAGTTTCTGTCATGAAATCTGATTTTATTGAAAACGGATGGGCAACTGTAAAACAGTGGGATTCTATTCACACTCCAATAGGAATTGATATAAAACCGAGAACAGTTGAAGAGATTGCCATAAGCATTGCGGCACAATTGGTATTAGTTCGTAACACTAAAAAGTAATTCAGGGGATCCCCTCCCGGGAAGGGTGAGGGATGGGTCTTTCAGTGATAAAATGAAATTATATGTTATGGGTGAAATATGGGCAATTATACTTGCAGCCGGCGAGTCAAAGAGGATGGAATCACCGAAAATGCTTCTAACCTTCAATAGCACAACAATGATAGAAAAGGTTATTGCCAATGTTTCGGAATCAAAAGTTGATAAGATTATTGTGGTGCTTGGTGCTTACCGGGATGCGTTAGTTGAACTGATCTCGAAATTGCCTGTTAAGTATTGTTATAATGATAATTATAAGAAAGGAATGCTTTCCTCGGTTCAATGTGGGTTCAGAAATCTGCCATCAGATTATAAAGCAGTACTGGTTTTTCAGGGTGATCAGCCATTGATCACTTCAGGTGCAATTAATGTAGTAATTGATGCATATTTATCATCGGGGAAAGGTATAGTAATTCCTGTTTATAAGGATCGAAGAGGGCATCCGCTTCTTATCGATATAAAATACAGCAACGAAATAGAAAAACTGAACCCCGATAAAGGTTTACGCACTTTGGCTCAAATGTTTTCTGATGATGTTCTGGAGGTTGATACAAATGAATCGGGCGTCCTGAGGGATTTTGATACTTTTGAGCAATATAAGAAAGGAATTAATCAAATAAAATAACTATGGAAGAGACAATTAAATTTCAGTTAAACGGAAAGAAAACCGAAGCTATGATTGATCCCACTCAGAGTCTGCTATGGGTGCTAAGAGATCATTTTGGGCTTACCGGAACAAAATTTGGTTGCGGAATGGGATTCTGCGGGGCCTGCACTGTCCTTATTGATAATGAACCTGTCAGGTCTTGCCAATTATCGGTCGGTGATGCAGCAGGTAAAAATGTGGTTACCATCGAGGGTCTTGCAATAAACGGGAAGCTTCATCCGGTTCAGGAAGCATTTATAAAACATGATGCCTTGCAATGCGGATATTGTACTCCCGGAATGATTATGAATGCTGCCGGTCTTCTGATAAAGAATCCAGCTCCATCGGTCCAGGAGATTAAGGATGGAATGGAAAACAACCTCTGCCGTTGCGGGGCGCATATGCGCATAATTGAAGCTGTCCAAACTGCATCTAAAGAAATGAAAGGAGGAAAGTAATCATGAAAAAGGAACAAATTAAGGATCAGGAATCGATACAAACTTCTGAACGTCAGGGTATGCCGAGAAGAGATTTTTTCAAGTTACTGGGTGGCGGTATTATAGTTTTCTTTCGTCCCTGGAGAGTTTTAGATCTATTCGGAATGCCTGCTGAACAAGCCAGGAGCCTGCCAAAAGATTATAATGCCTTCCTGCATATAGCTGAAGATGGAACCGTAACCTGCTTTACAGGCAAAATAGAAATGGGTCAGGGTATAATTACTTCCCTGCCGCAAATGATGGCTGATGAACTAAATATTCCTGTTGAGAGGATAAAGATGATCATGGGTGATACAGATCTTTGTCCCTGGGATCAGGGCACCTGGGGCTCATTAAGTACCAGGGTTTTTGGTCAGAGCATGAGAGCAGCAGCTGCTGAAGCCAGGGGTGTACTTCTTGACCTTGGATCAACCCAACTGGGGGTGCCGGTTTCGCAGTTGGAAGTCAGAGATGGAGTAATAACCGACACCAAAGATCCCAAAAAGACGGTTAGCTATACACAACTAACCAAGGGTACGAGGATTGAAAAATTCCTCGATGTTAAACCTTCTATGGAAGATTATACAAAGTTTAAATCTATCGGGAAATCATATAATCATAGCGATGCTACTCTGAAAGTAACAGGTGAAGCAAAGTATGCCGGCGACATGAAGTTGCCGGGAATGGTTTTTGCGCGGATATTAAGGCCGCCTTCGCATGCTGCTAAGATGACTTCTGTGGATTATTCAGGGGCTGAGAAAATTGCAGGGACAAAAGTTATCCGGGATGGTGATTTAGTTGCTGTGATAAATGAGAGCCGCGACAAAGCCGATGAGGCAATCGTTAAAATTAAAGCCGAGTATTCATTTAATGAACTGCCAGTCAATGATAAGACTATTTATGAATATATGCTTAAGGCTGATTCAAATATAACTGTAGTCAAGTCAACCGGAGATCTTGAAGCCGGGGAAAAGCTTTGTGAAAAAACTATTGAATCGGAGTTTCACGATCCTTATCTGGCCCATGTGGCTGTGGAAACACATACCGCTCTTGCCCGGCTTGAAGGAGATAAAATGACAGTATGGGCTTCAACACAATCGCCATTTGGGTTAAGGGATGGGATAACACGTGAACTCAGTCTCCCGGCTGAAAAAGTAAGAGTCATAACACCTTTCGTGGGTGGCGGATTCGGAGGTAAAGGTGAATTTCAGCAAGGGATTGAAGCAGCAAAACTTGCTAAATTGACAGGAAAACCGGTTATGCTTATGTGGACTCGTGAAGAAGAATTCTTCTATGATACATTTCATCCTGCCGGAGTTGTTAAAATAAAATCAGGGATTGACAAGTCTGGACTGATAAAGCTCTGGGATTATAACCTGTATTATTCCGGCACAAGAGGTGCCGATGCAATTTATGACATCCCAAATGCTAAAATCACACATTACAGTCAGAAAAGCGGGGGATCGCCTGTTCATCAGTTCGGAACAGGCGCCTGGCGTGCTCCTAACAACAATACAAATACCTTTGCACGAGAAGTTCAGATTGATATAATGGCTGCTGCTGCAGGAATAGATCCCATGGAATTTCGTCTGAAGAATCTGAAAGATGAGAAGATGATTGCCTGCCTGAAAGCTGTTGCTGATAAGTTCGGATATGTACCGGGTAAAACCCGCAGTGGAAGAGGTATAGGAATTGCATGTGGTATTGATGCCGGATCGTGGGTGGCACACATTGCTGAGGTAAAGGTTGACAAAAGTACAGGCAAGGTTAAAGTAGTAAGTATTGCCTGCGCACAGGATATGGGCTTGTGTGTAAACCCTGAAGGTGCCACTATCCAGATGGAAGGTTGTATAACAATGGGTCTCGGATATACCCTTGGTGAAGAGGTATTATTTGAAGGAGGTAAAGTACTTACCCATGGTCTCGATACTTATAATATTCCACGTTTCTCATGGCTCCCGAAGATTGACACACTCATCCTTGACAGGAAAGATAAACCGCCTCAGGGAGGAGGCGAGCCTGCTATTATTGCTATTGGCGCTGTGGTTGCAAATGCAATATTTGATGCAACAGGAGCAAGGTTGTACAGGATGCCAATGACACCTGAAAGGGTACTTGAGGCATTAAAGAAAGTATAATTGAACTGACGATTTAATTCAGAATAAATCTTAGAGTGACAGGCTTCAGGCTTCAGGAAAGCAATATTAACTAATACCTGATGCCTGTTGCCTGATGCCGGGAGCCTTATTTTATTTAAACCGGTTCATTTTTTTTTCATAAATTTCATGAAATTTTAAGATTGTAGTATTTTTGCATTTTACTCTACTGATGTGAAACTATTAATTGTTGAAGATGACCGGTCGCTGAGCCGTTCAATTAATGATTACCTTAAAATGGAAGGTCATATCTGTGAAGTCGCACTGACTTTAAATGAAGCGGTACAAAAGGCTGATATAAACAAATATGATTGTGTTATCCTTGATATTGGTCTCCCTGATGGCAATGGACTGGATTTAATCCGCGAGATGAAGTCTAAGAAGTTAACCGGAGGCATTCTTATACTCTCTGCTAAAAGCTCTCTGGATGATAAACTAATTGGATTAAAAATAGGAGCTGATGATTATCTTACAAAACCATTTCACTTTGCCGAACTCAGTGCTCGTATCAACTCAATACACCGGAGGAACAATTATCTCGGTTTGAATGAAATTACCTTTAATGAAATCAGAATTAATACCGAGGATAATCAGGTATATGTGCACGACAAGCTAATAATTCTTACAAAAAAAGAGTATGATCTTTTGCTGTTTTTTATTGCTAACAGGAACAGAATCATAACAAAAGAATCAATAGTGGAGCATCTCTGGGGTGACAATGTAATACTGACAGATTCTTTCGATTTTGTCTATACTCATGTCAAAAACCTGCGCAAAAAGATTGTTGCTTCAGAAGGCAGGAATTATATTAAATGTATCTACGGTTTTGGATATAAATTCATAGATAGTTGAAATTATTAACTAAAAGTACCTTCTACTTTTTACTCCTTTCCATTCTGGTAATGTTTGCAGGGGCCGTATTGTTATATTTAACAATAAAGAAAGTTATATATAGACAGATTGACGAAAGCCTGATCACTGAGAAAACAATAATAGAGGATCAGATAAGACAGACAGATACTATCCCGGACTTTGAAGGCACGTTTGGTCATCAGATTGAAGTAAAATTGCTGAACTACCATATTGACAAGGTCCAAGCAATAAAGGACACTGATATTTACGATTCTAAATCGGACTCATTTATACCTTTCAGATATATTTTTTCTTCGGGAAACTATGTTGGGAAAAAAGGTTTTATTATTACCATATTTCAGATTATAAGCGAAAAGAATGAATTATTGCATGATATAGAGGTGTATATGTTTTCTCTGTTTTTTTCACTTCTGCTTATTTCAATTCTTATCAACTATCTGATAGCCAGAAGACTTTGGAGGCCCTTTTATGATTCGGTTAAGATTGCGGGGAGATTTGATATACAATCGGATAAACCTTTGGATTTACCTGAGACTGACATAAAAGAATTCGATCAACTAAACAGGGTCTTTGACAATATGACCAGCAAGATGAGAAATGATTATCTTAACCTGAAAGAATTTAGTGAAAATGCATCACATGAGATACAGACTCCACTGGCAGTAATTCGATCAAAGACCGATTTACTTATGCAACAAAAAAACCTTAACAAGGATAGTCTCAGCCTCATTAAATCTATCAATGAATCCACCACCAAATTATTTAAGCTTAACCAGGGATTACTTCTTATTTCCAAAATAGAGAATCAGGTATTTCATGAAAAGAAGATGGTTTCATTGAAGCAAATTACCATAAAAGGTCTGGAAAACTATAAAGAAATTTTGCAGCTTAAGAGGATAAAGGTTGAAATGGATGTTAGTGATGAAGCTTTGGTTGAAATGAATGAAGTGCTTGCAGAAATCATGATTTCAAACCTTCTCAGCAATGCAGTAAGATTTAATATTGATGGTGGATTCATTAAATGTCATATTGATAAAATATTTCTGATAATGAAAAATGCCGGATTACCACTGACAATTAATCCTGACGATCTTTTCAAAAGGTTTCATAAAAGCAGTAATAATCCTCAATCAGTGGGTCTGGGTTTATCTATTGTCAAAGAGATTACAGAAAGTTATGGAATGAAAATTTTCTATAGCTGTCATAATGATATTCATGAAATAAAACTCCAGTACCACTATAAAGGGAACTCACCCTGGGCATTTTAATGTAATTACTTAAATAATTGTTAATTATTTACATCTTCAGATCATCTTCAGAATCTTAGAATAAATTTGTTATATATATAACCATTTAAATTATCAGAGATGAAAAAGTTATTATTTATTATGGTATTGGTGATGGGTGGTCTAGTGGTAAATGCCCAGCGTACTCCGGTAAAAATTGTTGACCTTCAGAAATCTATTACTGACAATATTGCTAAAGACTATGTCGGTTTTACAATCAAGGAAGCTACCAAAGTTGTTGATAAAAATGTTGTTACATATGATGTTGTAGTAGTAAAAGGAACGACACAGGAGACTCTGTCATATGATAATACCGGAAAATTCCTGAAAAAGATGGGAGCAAAAGCCGGTGTAGCTAAACCGGCACCAAAACCAGCGCCAAAACCAACTACCACTAAACCTTCAACTATATAACAGAGACTAAAAATCTGTTGATTATTAAGAAAGGCTGTCTGAATTACCAGACAGCCTTTTTATTGACTATAGGACTCAGTTTTCCTATATTCCCTTACCAGGATTTTATTGGCTTCGGGAACATTGGTAATCTTCATATTAACTGTATCGTATTCCACCATATTCCCGGTGCGTATTGTCACCCCACCACTTGTGAACCGGACTAAATGTAATTTTACATGACTCATCCGGAAGAATAGAAATATTGAAGGTATCTTTAAACTTTTATTGATAAATAAACTTTAGTTAGATGAAAGGGATAAATTATGTAATATTCGGATTAACACTTATTACAATACCATTTACAAAATTTCCGAAGACAGAGATCAGCAACGGATTAATACGAGCTATTATCTACCTTCCCGATGCCGATAAAGGGTATTATCAGGGAACACGCTTCGACTGGTCAGGAAATATGGTTAGTCTTGAATACAGTGGTCATAACTATTTTGGTCAGTGGTTCACAAAATACAGCCCCGAAATACATGATGCGATTATGGGACCGGTAGAAGAATTTGCTCCTTTGGATTATAGTGAAATACGACCTGGCGGAAGTTTTGTTAAGATAGGAGTGGGCGCAGTTTACAAACAAGATGACAAACCATATACATTCAGCAGGTTATACCGGTTATTAAACCCCGGAAAATGGTCAGTAAAAAAGAAATCTGATCAGGTTTTATTTATACACGACCTTGAGGATAAGGTTTACTCATATCATTATGAAAAAAGTATCAGCCTGACAAAAGATAAACCTGAACTTGTACTGAACCATAAACTGAAAAACATGGGAACGCGTACAATAGAAACTAATGTGTACGATCATAATTTCTTTGTAATAGATAGACATCCCATTGGTCCCGGACTTGTTGTAAAATTTCCGTTTAATCTGAAAGGGGAATGCGCAGGATTTGGAGAATTGGCTGAAATTCAGGGCAACCAGATTTCGTTTCTCAGACCAATTGGTAACGGAGAGGAAGTCGAGTGTTTTTCTTTGGAAGGATTTGGCCCTGATGCCGCTGATTACGAAATCAGGATTGAAAATCGTATAACAGGAGCCGGAGTTAAGATTACCTGTAATCAGCCATTTCTTAAACTGGCATTCTGGGCCTGTTCAACAACTCTGTGCCCCGAACCATACATAACGATTAAAGTAGAACCCGGGAAAGAAATCAACTGGACGATCAAATACGAATTTTATACTCTNNTACTCTACACTCTAAATTCTATGTACCTCGACATAACGACCTAACGATATAACTTTTTTACAAGCCTGATAAAACTGTTTTTATTAATCCTGCATCAGTTTAATTTTTATGATGTCTTTTACATAATTATTACTCCTTTAGAACTATTTTATATGTTAAGGAATTTTTTTATAAATGCCATCCGTAATATGCGGAAGCATAGCGGATATTTGATTCTCAATATCACAGGACTCACAATCGGATTAACAAGTTTTCTTTTAATAGCTATCTATGTTTTACATGAATTAAGTTATGACCGGTTTCATAAAAACTATGAAAATATCTACAGGATTAAGGTAAAAGGAGTGATGGCCGGCTCCACTCTTGACCAGGCAATAACAGCACCCCCGATGGCCCAGACACTTCTAGCTGATTATCCTGAGATTTTACATGCTGTAAGGTTAAACAGGTCAGGGGCATGGCTCGTAAAGTATGGTGAAACAAGGTTTAATGAAGACGGAGTCCTCTTTGCCGATTCATCATTTTTCAGTGTCTTCGACTTTAAGCTTTTAAGTGGCGATCCGAAAACAGCCCTTGCAAATCCCCGGTCAATGATTCTGACTGAAAAATTTGCAAAAAAGTACTTTGGAAATGAAGATCCAATGGGTAAAAGAATAAGTCTTGAGGCAGATACTAATTTATATACGATAACAGGGGTAGTTCAAAATATTCCAGCAAATTCTCATTTTAAATTTGATATGCTGGGTTCACTAAACTCTTTAGGTGACTCCAGAAGTATGGGATGGCTCAATCATAATTATTATACTTATATAGTACTTAAAGAAGGCATTAAGAAGACTTCCATGGAAGCAAAACTTTCGGAGGTGGTATTAAAATATGTTGGTCCGCAGTTAAAAAAATATATTGGAATAACTATTGAGGATTTCAGGAGGTCAGGAAACCAGTTTGGCTATGAGCTTGAGCCATTGAAAGATATCCATCTAAAAGGGGCTCCGCAATATCAGATTGAACCTTCAGGATCGTTATCAACCGTATACATTTTTGCGATAATTGCCTTGCTTATCCTTGTAATTGCAATCATTAATTATATTAATCTTGCAACTGCAAAATCTGCCGGCAGAGCCAAAGAAGTAGGAATCAGAAAGGTCTCAGGATCAGATAAAACAGGATTAATTTTTCAGTTCGTAGGGGAATCCCTGATTATTGTTACAATTGCTGCGATCATTGCCTCGTTACTGGTGATGGTAATTGCTCCGGCTTTTAATCATCTTATAGGGAAAGAGATATCGCTTACTCTCTTTTCAGGATATAAAGGATTCACAGGACTTATTGCTCTGATATTAATTTTGGGAACTGCTGCCGGAGCATATCCTGCATTTGTCCTGGCCTCTTTTAATCCTGTTGAGGTTCTAAAAGGAACATTAAACCCGGGATCAATATCAAAAACGCTGAGGGGTATATTGGTCGTTTTTCAATTCACTGTTTCAATTGTAATAATAATCGGTGCATTTGTTGTTTATAAACAACTGAATTTCATGACATCAAAAGATATGGGTATTGTTAAGGAAAATCTTCTGGTAATAAGAAGGCCTGATGCCCTGGGTAAGAAGCTGGAATCATTTAAAGAACAGATTCTTCAGATCCCAGGGGTTGAAAGGATCGCTAATGCAACTGCAATACCGGGTACCAATAACTTCAATAATAATGCTTTCTTTCTTGATAATGATCCGACAAAAGCTACCTACCTTTTAAACCAGGACCGGGTTAGTTTTGGATTCGCTGAAGTGATGGGAATTAAACTCGCTGACGGAAGGTTTTTTTCAAAAGAATATGGTACTGATACAACTGCTGTTATGATAAATGAAACAGCGGTAAAATTTCTGGGCCTCACCGACCCTGTTGGGAAATATATTCTTCAGCCAAGCAACCCGGGAAAATTCGACAGATTCAGGATAGTTGGAATTCTAAAAGATTTTAACATCGCTTCATTGCACGACAAAATAACCCCTGTATGCTTTACATTAATGAAAGGAAACTACGAAGGTTATCTTTGTGTCAGGTTGAACGGAAAAAATATTCAGAGTGCAATTAAGTCAATTGAAAATATCTGGAAGGATTTCTCAAACAGGCAGCCATTCCAGTATTCTTTTTTTGCTGATGATTTTAATAAAAATTATGAAGCGGAATTGAAGACCGGCAGAATATTCATCCTGTTTTCAGTACTGGCTATTTTCATTGCCTGCCTCGGTTTAATTGGTCTTATTACTTATATGACGACTGTCAGAACACGTGAGGTAGGAATCAGGAAGACTTTCGGCGCTACTAAAAGAATCATCGTAATACTTCTGTCACATGAGGTCTTGATTCTTATTCTTATATCCTCACTGGTTGCTTACCCGATCGCATATTTCGGAATAAGATTCTGGCTTAACAGCTTTGCAGAAAAGATAACTGTCGGTCCAGCTATATATATCGTTGCAAGTATTATAGGACTGACAATAGGATGGCTTTCAATAATATATCAGGCTCTGAAAGCGGCTGCATATAACCCGGCAGAATCATTAAGATATAAATAAACGGATTAACAGTATAAAGGCTTAATGGCTCAACGGCTCATTGGCTTGAGGGGTTACCGTGAATACTTTTATCGAGATAGCTAGTTATCAGCAGCAGAATTATTTTACCATTTGCTTTATTTAACGTCGGTTCTTGATCCCGTTTTGACTACAATATTTTTCCTCCATTCATATTTAGTTCCATTTCCGTTGGAGAGAAGAACATCATAAGCTGCCGGGGGACAAGCATTCATTGTGGTAATATTATCGTACCTTCCCAGTTCAAGATTTTTAATAGGAGCAGGAGTGCCAGTCTGATTTGCAGCTGTACCTGCCGGGTATAGATGCATATTCTTAATATCCTTGTTGCCACCTGAATAGATAATAACCCCGCCATTAAGATTTGTAGATATCAGATAATTAATATCGGGTTTAAGCGTAAAATTTTCAAGCCATATTTTCTGTATCTGACCCGAAATTCCGATTGAAATAAGGACGTCGTAAATCCCGGGTTTAATTTTCCCCGATGTGCTGTTTATAGATTCATCAGGAGGGATAGGCTTCTCATGTTTACCTTTAGCATAAAAAACAGCGACGCCAACATTGTTAGCCTGTTCTGAACTTCCTTTGAATCGGTTAACTTTTGAATCATAAAATGACAACCCTTTGAGGGATGCCGGAGACTCAATAATAGAAATCTGGTAGTCGTATAAGGTTATCCTTACAGTGGTTTTTGTTTTAGGTTTTATCAATACATTACCGACTACAAAACTCAGGGTTCCGGGTTTCCCCGAAAGCTTGAAGACCATTTTTAGATCGTATGTCCCGGCCGCTGCACCCAGCATCTTGACTTCTTTTCCATCGTGTACAAGCTTAAAAGATGAACCTGAAGTGAGATCGCCAAGTGTTCTTGTGCTCACTGAAAGAGGAGTTTGATCTCCGGCTTTTAGTTCAGCGTACTCCAGTTGGACCCATATCTGATTCCAACAACGTTCAGTTCTGACATTTATTCCGTTATCGAGCTTATAAGTGTAGTTCGAAACGGGCTGAGCATAAAGGGAAAGAATTATAACAGTCTGTAAAGTCAAAAAGGAAAGTAGTTTTTTCATCAGAGTGTAATTTTAATCGTTGAAAAAGATCCTATCAAATTTACACTTTTTAAATTACAGATAAAATTTTTTTTTTGAAAAGGGAAACTCGAAATTTGTGTTCTGACACATATAAAACAAGTCTTACAGACTGATATTTTTATAACCTGAGGAATAATTGGCTATCGATTGTTGTCTATTAAATACATCAACTCACATAAATAATAAAGAAAATGAAAAGAAACATTGAAAAAAAACAGATTAACGTCTCTGCTTGCATGCGGTTAGCCTCACTGACACTGATGCTTACGCTTATCGCCCCGGTAATGATAAATGCTCAGGCTGGTAAAACAAATTTTGCAGGAGACTGGACATTAAATGCAGAGAAAAGTACCCAACCACAAGGTGGTCAGGGCGGTGGTGGAGGNNACGACAATGAAATATACACTCGATGGAAAAGAGAGTATCAATACATCACCAAGAGGTGATAGCAAATCCGTTGCAAAATGGTCCGCCGATGGAAAGTCCCTTACAATTGAAACGACAAGAACCATGGATATGAATGGAGAGTCAAGGACAATGAAATCAACAGAAGTATGGGCGCTGACTGATGCAAAAACACTTTCTGTTACGTCTACAAGACAAGGTCCGGATGGTGACGTTAAAAGCAATATGGTTTATGAAAAGAAATAACCATTTAATCTTGGAATTTACAATAAACAGGCTCCGCGAGGGGCCTTTTTTTAAATTTGAGAATAAATGAATCTCTTCAGATGTCTAATAGAAAAGGAAGTAGTACTTAAATTAAAACAGCACATAGTTTATTAAAAGACATCAATTAATAATTTATTATCATGAAAAGAAGAGGTACAATCATCGGAATATTGCTTGTGTTTATAATAGCAGGTAATGCATGCCATAATCCATGGCATGAGAGGAGAGATATGAAAGATTCGAGAAAAATGATCAGGATGAGAATGGGTCGAAATTTCCGATATACAAGAGGAATGCCTGGTATGCAAGGAATGAGAAGAGGCATGGGTCAAGGAATGGGTTTTGGAAATATGAGAGATATGGGTCGGATGCCAATGGATAGTATTGGATGGATGCCAGTGGGACCCGGGCGCAGGATGCTGGAAAGTATACCTAATGTTACTGAGAACCAGAAAAAACTAATAGAAGATCTCACTAAAAAACATATTGATGAGATGAAAAAAATCAGGGAGGAGATGTTCTCTAAAATGCAGAGTCAGATGGATTCGCACAGGAAAGATATACTCAGTATTCTTACCGATGAGCAGAAAAAGTTTATTGAATCGGGTAGGAGTAAATCATCTCCTGTTCAGGAGGATGCTAAATAATTAAAGTTAATTACAGCATCTGAGTATCTCGAATATATTCCATATTATGAAGGAAAAGACCTCACAGGGTTTAGTCCCTGTGAGGTCTCATACTTTGCCTTTCACAACATATTCCTGCATGATCAGAGCATAACCCTTCTATTTTTATTTTATTTCAACAACAGCATACTTTGATATTTTCCAGAACTGGTCGGGATCTTTTATGTCTATGCTGGCTATTTTGTTGTCTTTGTCACGTACCAATTCATAGGAACTGGTAGGGTGACTGGTAATAAGCTTTGCATCTTTTGAATTCACAGGAATACTTTTCATCTCAGTAATATTGACCTGGGTAAATGCTTTGTCAGAAAAATCGCGGTGCAATGATTCTTTTTTCCCTAATCCGAGGAATCCGCCTTCTTTAGAAATAATGCCCTTAGCCTTCAGAGATTTGTAGGTTCCTGAAGCTACAAAACCTTTATTCATTTCAGCTGTCTGATTAGTGATTTTTTCATCTTTCTGTGTAATAGCAACCTGTTGTTCGGACATACGTGTATTAAGCTGTCCGATCTCGAAATCCTTTTTAGTCAGAGCAACTTTCAAGTCAGCTATTTCTGTTTCGCGTTGTTTGATGTTAGCTTCAAGTTCAGCGACTTTAACCTGCAGGCCTTTAATTGTTCCACCTGAATTTTTCAGCTGCGTGGTTAAAGATGCAATTTTCTTCTTATTCTGATCAAGCAGGGTATTAACATACTCGATGTCTTTCAGGATCTGTTGTTTCTTGTCTTTTGAAAATTCCTGATCCGATGACTTCATCGTGATTATGTTTTCTTTCTCTTTTACTGTGCTAAGGTCCTTTTCGATTTCATCAAATGTCAACATCCATTCGTTGATAACTGAATCGCGCGAAGTTAATAATTGCGTAAATGAGTGTTTCTGATTTTCCACAATAGCAACATGTTTCTTCTGCTCATTTTTATACATTGAATTTACAATGAAACCAGCAGCTACCAGAAGTAGAAAACTGATTATGGCGGTCGTCAGAACGCCCTTTTTCAATCCTTCTTTCTTTGCTTTCCTTTCATTATTCTTTGAAACTGCATTATCATTAACCACGTTTCGGTTATTGGTTACTTCATTTGTCATTTTAATACCTCCTTAATTTAATTAATTGTTATAGTTTATATTTTGATATAGATGAAATTCAACCTTATTTATTTACTACTCCGGAGAAATGTACAATGCCCCTTCATAATATAACTGCATCTATTATTTCAAAAGCTATGCCTTTAATAAAAATGGTACCTAAAATACTTAAGATGTGCATATTACCGATTGGTAATGTATTGCAGAAATATTCATTTTGAGAAAACAATTCTCATATTGAGAAAGCACATATGAAGGATTGGCGTTTGACCGGAGGATTTATTATTCACTCCTTTTCTTCTTTTAGGATCCGGTAAATAGTTGAAATTCCAATATCCAGTTTTTCGGCTGCAAGCCTGATATCATTGTTGTTTTTCTTCAGAGTGGCTTTGATTATTTTCACCTGATATTCCCGAAGGGTGAGATTGTCACTGGCAACATCCGAGAGAGGATCACCCCTGTCAACTACGAGGTCAGCCGGTTCGATCTCATCGGTTGCCGATAATGTGACAGCAAGTTCAATCACTGATTTTAATTCCCGAACGTTTCCCGGAAAGGGATAGCTCATAAGTTTTTTTTGTCCTTGTACAGATAATTTTTTTGAAGGAATGTTATTTTCTTCGCAGAATTTCCCAATAAAATACCTCGCAAGGATCAATATATCATTTTCCCTTTCACGCAGTGGTGGTAATTCAATAGGTAACCCTAACAACCTGTAATACAAATCTTCCCTGAAGTTTCCTTTCTTGACCTCCTCTTTCAGGTTTTTATTGGTTGCCACAACNNAGGTTTTTATTGGTTGCTACAACAATGCGGCAGTCGGTTATCACGGGCTTATTACTACCGATTCGTACAATTTCCTTTTCCTGAAGCACCCGTAATAATTTTGACTGTAAACTCAGTTCCATTTCTCCAATCTCGTCGAGGAAGAGCGTACCTCCGTCAGCTTCTTCAAATCGGCCAATCCGCCTGTAGGCTGCTCCGGTAAAAGAACCTTTCTCATGACCAAACAACTCACTCTCAATCAGCTCAGAAGGTATTGCCGCAACATTTACAGTGACAAACGATTTGTCTTTGCGCTTCGAGTTGTAATGAATAGCTTTTGCCACCAGCTCTTTTCCTGTTCCGGTTTCCCCTGAAATTATTACGGTAATGTTCGTACTCAATGCTTTTTCTATACGATCGTAAACCGTTTTAATAGCTTGACTTTCTCCAAGTATGCTGTTGCGAAAACTATATTTTTTTTGAACCTCCCTTCGGAGTGTTGTTATCTCTCTTTTAAGACCGATACCGTTCCGTATATTCTTGACGGTGTTTAAAAGCCGATCTTTAATATCCTCATTCTTGCTTATATAGTCATAAGCCCCCATCTTCAGCAAGCTTACCACAGTTTCAATATCTGCTTGTTCCGAGATCAGTATAACCTGAACATCAGAATTTTCTTCCCTGATTCTTTTGAGGACATCAAGGCCGGTAAAGTCGGGCAGGCGGTAATCAAGTGTAACAATATCAGGCGATTCAAAAAGACAATTTAGAAAGTCTTTTCCATTGAAAAAACTCTTTATATCATAGTCGGGATTTAATGAGAGTGTGTGGACTAAAAGCCTGTTATACCATTCGCTGTCTTCCACAACAAATATTTTAAAAGGCTTTTCTGACATATCCTGCTTAATTCTGGTTTATTGTTTATTACAGAACCAGCAAAGTAAAGTAAAAACGGCCGTATTTGCCAGCGTTTTAACTGATATTCGCGACATGTTCTTTAATAAGCCCGCTTACGACTTCAAATTCAAGTAAGGATTCACGGGTCAGCATTTCAAGATTATTTGGTTCGACCTTCTTGTGAACATTTTCTTCAATCTTCTTAAGGAGGTTGCAGAGCCCATTTGCGCCAATATGCCGGCTTGGTGATAACATTTTATGAGCCAGGTCAGCAACATGGTCTACCTGGCCCGAATTAACAGCCTCCTGCATATCGTTAAACCCTTGTTTTGTGGAATCAATAAAAGATAGCAACATCTGCTTTACAAATTTTTCATCACCACCTGAAATATGATAGAGATTCTGTAAATTAATTTTATCCGGACCTGCATTGTTAATCTTTTCTTCTAATAACGGATCGGCTTTCAAAACAGTGGTACTATCCTTAATCACGGAAAGAATTGTAGTGAGTAACATCTCTTCGGTAAATGGTTTTGGAAGAAATGCATTCATCCCGGCCTTTTGGTACTTTTGCCAGTCTTCGCTTACAGTAGCTGCCGAGATACATATTACGGGCATTTCCGATTTCCCTATTTTCATCTCATCCCGGATAAACTGTGTAGCCTTTAACCCGTCTATTCCCGGCATTCTGGAATCCATAAAAAGCAGATCAAAACGATCGGTTTTTAACATTTCCAATGCCTCCATTCCATTTTCAGCCTCATGATACCTGACTTTCCATCGTTCCAGTATCGTTTTGAAAAGCAGACGGTTGTATTCCTCATCATCGACAATAAGGATTTTCATATTTCTGATTTCCTCAGGAATATAGAGTGGAGGTTCAACATCATTTTTTACCTGGTTTTTGTCACCAATCAGGTAGGGTATATGACAGGTAATTTTGGTACCATGGTTTTTCCTGCTGACACATTCAATGGTACCACTGTGCAATTCAATAAGTTTTTTGACAATTGATAAACCTAATCCGGTTCCACCATATTTACGGGAAGTGCTCATCTCCTCCTGAGTAAAATCTTCAAAAATGAAATCTATTTTACTCTCATCAATCCCTATGCCTGTGTCGGTAACCTCCAGGATCAGCTCAATTTCTTCCAGTTCCTTTTTAACACAATTCACACTGAAATCCACTTCTCCGTTCCTGGTAAATTTGACAGAATTACTTACAAGATTTATCATTATTTGTTTAAGACGGTAGGGATCGCCCAGCAAAATAACTGGTGTATCCTGACTTATTGAATAGCTTAACCTGGTATTATTTCTTATGGCCTGTCTTTCAAACAATGCATAGACATCTTCGAGAATCTGGGCAACTGTGAAATGCACCTTTTCAAGAGCCAGTTTGCCATTCTGTAATTTGGAAAAATCGAGAATATCGTTAATAATATTTGCAAGATGATCTGAAGACGATTTAATNNTGGCTCATATTTGCCATGAAGAGTTCTTTTGTCCGGGCCAGTTTTTCAGCTTCATCTCTCGAACTCTGCAGGGCAATCTGATAGACATGGGTTTTTCTAACGTATCGTACAATAATAAACATTACCAGTATTGCAAGAAGAGTTCCTGATACAGAGGACATTGCCAGCCAGATGTAAGTTTTTGCCGCTAATTTATCAGCAGCTGAGGCTTTTGCATTAACCAGTCCCGAAATCTCATTTTCTATTTTGGTAATCAGATCATAAAACTGTTCTTTAATTTCAGTGCTGGTAACAGCTAATCTCGATTCTCTTATTGTCAGTTTTGCTTTTGTTATACTATCCTGTTGTTCTATTTCCTTCAGATCGCTGATAATATCTTTTTCATTCAATCTGTTTTTATTGGCGCGACTAAAGACACGTTTAAGTATACTCTGCTCAGTTTTACGGTCCTCAACAGTATTACTATCGAGCCTGACAGATAATTGTTTGAGATTTTCAACAACTGTGTAGTTGTTTTGGAGATATAACAACTGGTTCCAGATACTAATGTTCTTTTCAATTAACTTACTGATCGTGTCAGTCTGATGGATTAGTACTGAATCGCTTATACATTCAGATTGTAATCTGCTAACTTTACTGTCGATGTTGGAGATTATTGTGTAATAAGGTCGCAGATTAATTGTATCATGTGTATTTGTATAAATACGGATACTGTTCTGGGCTTTTTCGAGATCCATCGAAATCTCCCTTATACTTGATAACCTGAGGTCAGGTTTTAAGTCCATCTGAATTGAGGCAACAATCGAGGAAAGGTTCCGATAAGACAAATAACCGGTTGCTGAGAGTAAGATTACTGCCAAAATCATTAGTAATCCAATCTTAAACTGAATCGAAATTTTATTCACGGGTATGTGGCAGTCTAAATAATACCCAAAGTTACCAAAATTTATTTTCAATATATTGATCGAGATACAGTCTGCACATGGCAGGAGCGAATGTATCCTTTATAACACAAAAATCGTAATTATTCTGTGTGCTTCTTTCTTCTATGATGCGTGATTGTGAGAGTAGTACAGCAAGAGTATTACAATTCTCTTTTTTCAACGTGCTTATGATCTGAGCCCCGTTTATTTCATCTCCCATATTATGATCAACAAAAGCGATAACATCGTTATCATTGAATTCACGGGATTCAATTTTTCGCATGCAGTCAGATGAATCAACAAATGAATGCATAACCAGCTGATATTTCATTTTCCTCTGAACAAAATGAGTGCTTTGTTGCAAAGCATTGAAAATTAAATCGTTGTAATATTCATTATCTTCCACTACAAGCACATTTATTTTTTGTTTCATTTCACTGTTATGTTGGTTACAACGTTTTTATTCCAAAAATGTGCCAGACTATTTTGCATTTTAATAATCAACTGTATCTTATTAAATGATAATAAATTAAGTTAAAAACTACGGATTATGCGAGAACAATTTTGAGAAAATATTTCTCAAAATGAGAAATAAAACAGGAATAAATGAGAAAATCAGTGTCAGATTAAGCTAATGTAAACGAATGGGGAGAAATGAAAAAATTGTAGGTTAAGTATTAAAAAGCGAATTCCTGCCGAGCAGAAATTCGCTTTTTTTTCTTTTAATTCAGGAGTTACTTATCTCTGTGATTGGAATCCTTGTTTTCAGATTCTTTTATATTATTGTCTTTTTTTTCAATTGTTACTGACCTTTTATTAGTTCCATTCTTTCGAGTGGAAGATTTCACAACGGTAGTTTTTGTCTGGACTTGTGGATGGTTTGTGCCGGCATTTTGCCCGGAGTGAGAATTCATAATCGGCTTATCAGTTGCTGTAGTGGTTGATCTCCGGTTTACCACGGTACCGTTATCACGATGTGGATTTGCGACGGATTTGTCAGTCACTGTAGTATTTGACCTCTTGTTTATCTCGGTATTTTTATCATATGGCCGATTTGTAACCGATCTGTCATTCACTGTAGTAGTTGACCGCCTGTTTATAACTGTATTGTTACCAGATTGCGTATTTGTAACCGGTCTGCTGGTCATAGTTGAAGTTGACCTCCGATTTACGCTTGAGTTATTCCCGGATGAGAAAGATGTTGATCTTCTGTATTGATCGGGATGTACTTTAGCGAACGATGCTTCGCCTTCCCTTCTCTGTTCGGGATGAGAATATGTTTCTTTATAATAGCCCATATCTACTCTATGATGCACATCGGGCGAATAGCTTCTCCTGCCTGTGTAATAAAAGTCGTTCCATCTTGAATAGCTGTGTATGTTCGATTGGTGATAATGTCCGTAGTAATAATGATTCCAATTGTACTGATACCCATAATAGTAATTCCAGGAAAATGGACGCCATGGATGCCAGTAACTGGGATAATAACCCCAGTACCAGGAAGAGTGCCAAGCAGTATAGGTGGGCAGAAAAATAAAATTTACCAGGGGCCATGTTGCAACCTGAACCGATGTTGTGTTGCCTGAATATCCGGGATTCGGTGTTTCTCCCCGGTTTGCTTCACTATTTATAGGCTCAATAATATAATCCTTGCCATATAATTGTTCATCACCTGTGAGCTGGATCTGCACCTGCCCATTATGAAAGCGCTGAACAGTAAAAACGGCAACATCCTGATTTTCCTTGGGACTTACTGCAACCTGAAGAACAATATTATGTACATCGCCGTCGACATTATCAATTACCTTTATATAGTCTACCAGGTTATCCCCATTGAGGTCCAGATTATTTATAGTGGAATTTGGATCATTCAGTCTTTGTTCGAATTCTTCAAGTGTTTTTGAATCCTGGAATAATTTCATAACAGCATAAAGATTCAGATTATCTCCCGGAAGACCCAGGGATTCATTCTGATTATTTTGTGCTTTAAGTGTCGAACCGGCAGCAAACATTGCCACCATAATTGCAGTTATTATAAATTTTTTCATGCCATAAATTTTAAAAGAACAAGTTAATACAAAATAATAATAACAAAACTTATACCAATTTTTTTTTTGAAAAAAACATACAGCTCATTTTCCATTTGAACTTTTGGGTTAAATGCATGAAATCAATTGAAACATTCTGTTTCTTAATATTGGATTTAAAAAAGGAATTCAAGTTAAAAAAAGTATCTTTAATTATGAATCAATTCAGACATACCTCCTTTTAGATGAAGATTTCAGGCAAAACATATATTATGGTATTCATTTTTGCCATAATCAGTCTGAGCCACAAACCGGCAACTCAAGATATTGATATTCATCAATTATGGATAGAGTGCAGGTTAGATCATGAGATATCCTTTAAGGTCTTTAGTATTGCCATTTCAGGATACCATAATATGAATAATCTTAATAAAAAAAGTATTGTAAGTATAATTGATTTTTCAAAACCATCGACAGAAAAAAGGTTATTTGTTGTTGATCTGGAGAACAGAAAACTTATATATAAGTGTTTTGTAGCACACGGGAAGAACTCCGGGGAAAATTATGCTAAAAGCTTTTCCAACCAGCCGGAATCTCTTAAAAGCTCATTGGGATTCTTCTTAACAGCTGAGACCTTTTCCGGTGATCACGGTTACTCGCTGAGGCTTGATGGTCTCGAAAAAGGTATCAACAATAATGCCAGAGTCAGGGAGATTGTCATCCATGGGGCTGATTATGTTAGTGAAGGATTTATTAAAAAGTATGGACGGCTGGGACGAAGCTGGGGATGTCCGGCCTTACCGGTTGAAATCTCAAATGAGATAATTGACAAAATTTCAGGAGGCAGCTGTCTCTTTGTTTATGCTGATGATAGTTACTATAAAGAAAATTCGGTTTTTCTTAGCAGGAAGTAAAACTTAACATTACTTGCATTGCGCAACCAATAAACCTCACACCACACACCCAACACTTCACTTCTTATCTGACACTCGCCTCGGAGGCCTCTTTTACCACCTCAAGGTTATACCTGGCTTTTTCTGCAATTGACGAATCCTGGTTTTTCACAAGCTGTTCCAGAAGTTCTATTGCTTTATCCCAGTTTCTTGCAAAAATGTAATCGTTGGATTCTTTAAAAAGTTTACCGGTAAAAAGTTGTTTTGTATCATTAATTATAACAGGATAAAACTTGCCTACGTATTGCTGGCCTGACTGGAAAGCCAGGTTTCCGATCTCTTCACTTGCCCTTGAGATATATGGTACCTGAATAATACTACCCGACATTGCAGAGCGCGGTATAAAGACAGCTGACTCGTCAACCTCACTCCGGTCAATAAGATCACCAGAATCTGAATAAAGTGACAGAAAAAACTTTGTATTCAGTTTGAAATTAAATGACAGGTATTCCACTCCGTAATAATGGTTTAAGACAGTATCCCGTTCGAAAAAAATGCTTGCAGAATCAAGAGACAATAACAGGTTGGCATTAAATCTGTTACAAATATTAATGATCGTATCCACAGACAGTAATGTTGTAAGATCTCCGGCCTCAACGCTCTTTTTTAATGTATCACCTACCAAAAAATTGAAGGAACTATCACTTGAAAAGGATGATAAGCCATCCAGCAAATTCATAACTCCGGCGTGATATGAAAACCTGTCTTTCTTATTTATGTTTACCGGAAGGGTGTAGTTGAACAAATTGACAAACACAATGTCATGATGTACATTCTCCAACTTTATTTCAGGGTCAGTTTTCCTGCTTATATAGATTATTTTTGTGCAGGAAGAGAGTATCGTTACCAATAATAATCCAAGTACCAGATGTAATAATACTTTCATTTGTTCTTCCGGTTCAGTATGACAATAAAAAACTATAACAAAAAATAAGTATAAAATGTTATAACGGAAATAGGATATATTCATTGCCTTGTTAGTGACCAAATCTGAACTTGTATTTAATTGAATTTAAACTGCTTTTAGAATCAATAAATTTCTAAATTTGTTTTGTTTACCCAATCAAAAAAGTCATGAAGGAACTTGTACGTTGCCGCCCATGCGGATTTGTTATTGAAGCTGATAAACTTGGAGACGTTTGTCCGGCTTGCGGAATGCCGAGAAAAGTGTTTGAACCTTACAGGGAAAGGGTATCCCGTAACAGGTTAGTTTTGCTCAATTTTGATCTTCATCCGATCGCAATTCATCTTTCCCAGGCACTTGTTATAGCTATACCCTTATTGACAATTGTGACAAATCTTTTTAAACAATTTCAACCTGAAATACTGAAAAATGTTTTAATATTTTCAGTATTTGTTTTCCCTTTTACCCTGATCCTTGCAATTATAACTGGAATTATTGACGGACTTACCCGGTTCAAAACTCTTGCCACCCCAATTTTAAGAGTTAAAATTATTTTCAGCCTGATAATTCTTTCATTATCGGTTGCATTGTTTTTTATTGCTCCTCAGGGAACCCTTTTCGTATTGACAATTGTTTTGAGTATCCTGGCTCTTGGCGCCGGTTTTCAACTCGGCTTATGGGGAAAAAAGCTGATTAATGTGATTTTACCTGGCTCATATCCTCAGAAGAAAGGAAGTAAAGTAGCTCAACCTAAGCTGCCGGACGTTCAACCGGAATGATATTCATATCGAACATTTTTGTTTGCCGGAGTATCTTTATATTTGTTGACTTCGATATAAGTTTATTGCCAAGTAAGTGTTTTGTCAGATCAACAGATTGAGTAATGGTTCCTCCATCAAATTCAATGATTATATCTCCTTCTTGGAGGTTAGCCCGTGATGCGGGTGAAGAGTTTTCCAATCCTGTTATCAGCAGTCCTCTTTTTGAGCTGAGTTTGTAAAAATTCTTTATCCTTGGATGAATCTCAATTTCATTAGTCATTAATCCAAGAAATGCCTTAATTACCTTGCCGTCACTTATCAGATACCGTGCAATCTCTTTTGCAGAATCAATACCAATAGAAAAGCTTAATCCCTGAGCACTGGGAATTATCGCAGTATTTATCCCGATCGCTTCTCCATTTGTATTAATCATAGGTCCACCTGAGTTCCCGGGATTCATAGCAGCATCTGATTGAAGAATATCATCAATCAGCTGACCACCAGGTGTTCGCATTGTTCTGCCTACGCCACTTAGCACACCAACAGAAACCGAATGCTGATAGCCTAAAGGATTTCCGATCACAATTACCAGCTGTCCTATTTTTAGGTCACCGGAAACTCCCAGTTTTACAGGAGTATATCCATCTCCAAATATTTTGATAATAGCAATATCTGTATCTTTATCACTTCCGACAATTTCTCCGGAGAATTCATTTCCATCCAGCAACGAAACATTGAGTCTGTCGGAATTTTCAATCACATGCGCATTTGTTAGGATCAGTCCGTCGCTTGAAAAAACAAATCCGGAACCCGATCCGGTGGGCCTTTCATTCCCTCTTATAAGGGAAAACTTGTCTATTTTAACTACTGCGTTTTTTGCTTTTTCCACTGCAGTAACAATTATTTCAGAAAAAACATCCATATTACCTCCTCATTTAAAACCCATATTACAAGATTGAAGCCATTTTGAAATTCCCTGGTCAATACGACAAAATGTCTGTAAAAAATGGCATAACGGCATAACGGCTCAAAGGCATAACGGAATAAATAACGGCTCAACGGCATATTCAAGTTTCCTATAACAGCCGTATACCACAAGCCCAATTCTAAGCCTTTACCCCTTTACGCCATTAGGGCTTTGTTCCATTCACAGCAAATATGCTAACTTTGGATTCAAATAATGACCATGAAGGCTGTACCCATTAAAGATCTCAAAGAAGAATTAACTAATAATACACCTAAAGAACTGCGGGATTTGTGCCTACGTCTTGCAAGATTCAAAAAGGAGAATAAGGAATTATTGACATACCTCCTTTTTGAATCATCAGATGAAGCTTTTTATATAGAAGATGTAAAAAAGGAGGTTGATGAGCAATTTGAGATAATAAATAGAAAGAGCCATTACTTAGTTAAGAAAAGCTTTCGGAAGATTTTACGCACTATCAGGAAGTATGCCAGATATTCACAAAAGAAAGAAACGGAGGTAGAATTAATGCTGTATTTTTGTATAAAGCTTAAAAAATTTTCTCCATCCATTCATAAGAATTCCGGACTTCAGAATTTCTATAATAAACAAATCGAGGCGATAAGAAAAAAAGTGACTCTATTGCACGAAGATCTGCAATTTGACTATGAAATTGAGCTCGAAAAGTTAAACAGAAATACTAACCACGAACATTGAATTGCATTTTAGCCTTGTTTATTGCTTAAAAAATTATTTTATGAAAGCAATGATATTAAACTCCATATCTGACCTTAAGCATAATGCTATGCCATTGGAAATGAGTTATCTGCCAAAACCGGTACCTTCCGATTATGAAGTCCTGGTAAAAGTTCTGGCTTGCGGTGTATGCCATACTGAACTTGATGAAATTGAAGGAAGAACACCACCCCCGGTATTTCCTGTAGTTCCCGGTCACCAGGTGGTAGGTATGGTAGAAAGCACCGGCAGTCAGGTAACAAAACTAAAACAGGGACAAAGGGTAGGGGTTGCCTGGATATATTCTTCATGTGGTAAATGTTCTTTTTGTCTTTCGGGAAGAGAGAATCTGTGTAACAAATTTATTGCAACAGGAAGAGATGCCAATGGAGGGTATGCTGAGTATATGAAAATTCATGAATCTTATGCTTATCCTGTCCCGGAGGTATTTACAAGTCCACAGGCAGCTCCTCTGTTATGTGCGGGAACAGTTGGTTACCGGTCGCTTATGTTATCGGGCCTAAGGGATGGTGGCACTATTGGACTAACAGGGTTCGGTGCTTCGGCTCATCTGGTACTTCAGATGATTAAATACAGGTTCCCGAAAACCAAAATATTTGTTTTTGCAAGGAGTGAAAATGAAAGATCATTTGCAAGAGAACTGGGTGCATTCTGGGCAGGTGACACAACCGATGATGTTCCTGATAAAATGGATAGCATTATCGATACAACCCCTGTCTGGAAACCTGTTGTAGAAGCTTTAAAGAATCTTAAGCCGGGCGGCAGACTGGTTATAAATGCAATAAGAAAAGAGGAAACTGACAAAAATCAATTATTAAACCTCGATTTTTCAAAACATTTGTGGATGGAAAAGGAAATCAGAAGCGTAGCAAATGTCACACGAAGAGATGTAACCGACTTCCTCAGTCTAGCTGCTGAAATTCCGATACTTCCTGAAATTCAGGAATTTAAGCTTGATGATGCTAATATTGCCCTAATGGAGCTTAAAAAAAGTAAGATTAGAGGGGCAAAGGTTCTTGTTATGGATTAATCCGGCTACCAGTCATTTAATCTGAAACCGATAGGAGATTCCCATCAGGATCTTTAAACCAGGCTACTCTTGTACCACCGGGAGCGGTCCAGATACCCAATTCATCCTGTTCTATAAAAGAATATCTTTCAAATTTTATTCCTTTTTCACCAAGCCGCTTAATAGTTGAGATAATATCAACTGTATCCCAGCCCAGAACAGTAAATGGCTGTGGTGTTAGCCTTTCAACGATAGCAATTCTGAGATGGGCTCCGTTTGACTCGCATCCAAGACTGTAGTGATCTTCAGACAACATTTTCAGACCAAGTTTTTCAATGTAAAACCGGCGGGCTTTAACTGGCTGGGTTGTTGAGACAAAAGCTTTTAATTTATGTTGCGATAGCACAGGATCAAATTATTATTATTAACTTAATAAATTTCATTAAAACAAATTAACACTTGTAGACTTATTTTGGTTTATTTTATTAAATAGTTACTTAAATCCTGTAAAATGAATTATAGAATATTAGGCAAAACTGGCTTCAGAGTGTCTGAAATCTCCTTAGGAACATGGCAGACAGGAGGAAAATGGGGCTCTGCATTCAGTTTCAAAAACGCTGAACAGATTATTAACTGTGCCATCGATAATGGTATTAATTTTATTGATACAGCAGATGTTTACAGTGATGGTAGGAGCGAGACTGCTGTAGGTAGTGTGGTGCGTTCACATACGGAAAGAGTGTATGTTGCCACAAAATGCGGACGCCAGATAAATCCTCATGTTAACGAAGGCTATCAACCAAAGGTTCTTAAAAAATATGTTGAGGATAGTTTAAGACGAACTGGTCTTTATGCTCTCGACCTTGTTCAGCTTCATTGTCCCCCTGCAGAAGTCTATTCCAGACCCGAAATTTTTGAAACTTTTGACCGTCTGAAAGAAGAAGGCAAAATTCTGAACCTGGGTGTGAGTGTTGAAAAGGTGGATGAGGCTCTGAAAGCTATAGAATATCCCAATGTCACAACTATACAGATCATCTTTAATCTTTTTCGTCAGAAACCTGCCGAGCTGTTTTTTGAGGAGGCAAAAAGACGAAATGCAGGTATTATTGTAAGAGTGCCTCTTGCAAGTGGTCTTCTTACAGGTTTATTTAATTCCCATACTGTATTTGAAAAAGGAGATCACCGGCTTTTCAACCGTAACGGCGAAGCATTTGATAAAGGAGAAACCTTTTCCGGAATAAACTACCAAATGGGGCTAAAAGCAGTAAACGAATTAAAGTCATTATTCCCGGGTATTGAGAATCTGGCCCCTGTAGCATTAAAATGGATTCTGAATTTTGAACAGGTAAGCTGTATTATACCAGGGGCTTCAAAAACTGAACAGGTATTATCCAATCTGTCAGTTTATGAAATCAGGGATTTTTCCACCGACAAGATTATTGCAATGAATAATATTTACAATAAGTATATTAAAAAGGAAGTGCATAATCTGTGGTAAAAGAGGTTGGCGCGGTATTTGGAAGCAGAACTTATAATGATTTTTTATGTCGGATATATGGTTTATCCGAATCAGTTAAATTCATTGAAGTGTAATCTGTGATGCTGATTTTTTTGCGGATTCTTAGAAAATGATTTACTTTTGATGAATGTTGGACACACGGGAAAATATCAGAAATTTTCATTTTGATGCAATTATTATTCTTGCAATAGTATTTTTTGGACAGTTGTTTTATAATAATTCTTTCAGCAACACAAATGAACTGGAGAGGAAACCGGTATCAACTTATATTGCTGTGAGTGATAATAACTCAATTACAGCTCCATGTTTAAGGTTGCAGGTTTTTCAGAAAACATGGATATCAAATAAAGACAATTTTAACCTACTGGCTTTTAACAGGAATCCGCTATCTGAGAACAGAAAAACAAACCTGAAGGTATATCACCTTCTGATTATCAGGCAAAACTCTTACAAAATACCTCAATTCATTCTGCGATATCATCTGTTTCCTGCTGAAATGAATGAACCTCCGCATTTAAGTTAATTACGTATCTGTATTTCTACAGGAAATATTTTTTTAACTATTAACTTAAAATCAATAATTATGAAAATCTTAATATATTTATTTATTTCTGTGTTTATTACTTTAACACTGACTTCCGCTGTTCAGAAAGCTTCTGATAACTTAAAAAGTATAACGCTTCAGTCAACGGATAAAAATGTCGGGTCGGTTTCCTTAAAACAATCAGCAGACATTATTTCCGCCCGGTTAAAACTATTTGGGTTGAATGTTTCTGAAGTCAAAGTTTCAGCCGAAAAGGGACAGGTTGTTATTCTTTTGCCTGCTAAAACTGACATTTCCGGATTTGAAGGTCTGCTTACATCAAAAGGCGAAGTGTGTCTTTACGAAACATATACCCAGACTGAAATATTCGGTTTATTGAAACCTGATAATCAGCTTTTTAAACTTCTGACAAGTGATCAGGAAAGGAAGGATTCATCCGATCCAAGGGTTGGATGTACAAATAGTGATAATAAGATGAAGGTCAATGAATACCTTCAGTCTGCTGTTCCACTCAGTAACTGTAAATTATTCTGGGGAAATAAATCAGAAAAGTCGGGATACTGCTTATTTGCATTGAAAACAAATATGGAGGGAAAACCATTACTTGTTAGATCTGATATTGAGTCCGTTGCAATGATAACAGGGATGGATCCAGTGGATCGAAAGATTCTAATCAGGTTAAATCCTGCAGCTGTCAATATTTTTGCTGACGCTACAGAAAAGAATCTAAATAAAGCCATTGCAATTGTCATTGATAATCAGGTATACGCATATCCTGTTGTAAAATCTTCCATTATAGGTGGAGAAATTGAGGTCACAGGAAGCTTCACAAAAAGTGAGGTAAATTATTTTCCGGCGCTCTTTAATTCTGAACAGCTCCCTGTTAGCTTTAAGTTACTTAAGTAATATTATTAAGAAGAGGCTGTATTATTTGCAGCCTCTTTTTTAAGATAGTTTGCCATGCTAATTATTCAACATTCCTGAACAAATCAAAGCAATTCAGGTTATTAGATGATTACAGCGAAAGAAAACGAAAATGAAAACAAAATCAATAAAACAAACCGCAACATTCAACGCAACACCTGAGAAGATCTATAATCTGATAATGGATGAGAAAAATCATTCGGCTTTTACCGGTTCAAAAGCAACAATAGATTCAAAACCAAATGGTAAATTCAGTGTTTTTGACGGATATTGTCATGGATACAATATTGAACTCGTAAAAGGTAAAAAGATAGTGCAGGCCTGGCATTTTGCCGAAGATGGATGGCCTGATGATCATTTCAGCATTTGCAACTTCGAGTTTGAAAAGGATGGGGACAGGACGAAACTCAGATTCCTGCAGACAGATGTTCCCGAACATAAGGTCGAGTCATTAAAAGAAGGATGGAAAGAGTTTTACTGGGATGCTATAAAAAAATATTTAAAGTCCAATTATTAACTGCTGGTCGCGGTCTGGCGATCTTAATGCTAATTTCCAAAAACCTTTTTAAGCAACTCTGAAGTCCGGGCCACAGGATCCTTGCGGATCTTTAATTCTTCTTTGGTGATCATAATAAAAAGACCATCAATAGCTTTTTGAGTGACATATTGCGGAAGATCCGGATTCATTTTTTTAACCATCGGTATTTTATTATAGATTGTTATCAGATCGCTCCAGTATCTGGTGGCATTAACATTGTCAAGGGAAGTTTTAATGATTGGCTGAAATTTGTCAATAAGCTGAGGTGATGTGTTATTCTTCAGATACATGGTGGCTGCATTATCTGTTCCTTTAACAATATTAACGGCATCTCTTACAGTCATATCTTTAATTGCGGTTAAAAAAATAGGCTTTGCTTCGCTAGCAGCCTTTTCAGCGGCCCGGTTCATGGATTCATTAAATTCATCTACTTTTTTACCCATTCCAATTGTCCTTAGTTTAGATTCCATTTCCTTTGCTTCAGCAGGGAACGGAATTTTAATTTCAGAGTTCCCCCAGTATCCATTAAGAACAGAAACCTGTTTTACACTTTCATCGGTACCATTAACCAAAGCTTCTTTAATTCCATCGGCTGCGTCCTTTTCCGTCAGTCCATTGTTCTTGGGGTTAATTAATTTTTTTGCATTCTTTAAGAACTGTGCATCTATTTGTTGAATACCAAGAATTGCAATAAGAAGAAGGATAAAAAACTTTTTCATAAAAATGATTTTTTGAAGTCCGGAATTACCCGAGCAAATATCCTGCCAGAAAAAGGCTATAAAAGCTTTAAGGTTTCAGAGGTTATATATTGTATCTTTGGTTATGGGATGTTTTTCTGATTGCCGGATCCCTGCTATTGTTTAACCTACTGCCTCACACCTTATTCATTATCAGTTTATTGTTTGTCAGAAGGCTTATATTTTGAAACCATAGCAAGAAGTTGTTCTTTTTTAAACGGTTTTGAAATATAATCATTACAGCCCGCATTAAAAGCTTTTAACATTTCATTACTTAAAGCAAAGGCGGTTTGTGCTATTATTGGCAGGTTGGGTCGAAATTCTCTTATTCGTTTTATTGCTTCATATCCATTCATTACAGGCATTTTTATATCTATGAGTACAATATCGATATTGTTGTTGTTCAGACATATTTCAACTGCTTCTTTTCCATTTACGGCACGTATTATTCCGGCTCCTGTTTCTCTGAAGATTTCTTTTATGTACAGATAATTGATTTCATCATCTTCTGCAACCAATATTCTCAATTCATCAATGTTCTTTACACTTTCCGTTTTTTTGATTTTGATTGTTTCATCTTCCCATACAGGTTCATAGGGTATTGTGAAGAAGAACTTAGAGCCTTTACCGGCTTCAGATTCCAGCCAAATTCTGCCTTTAAGCAGATCAATATTCCCTTTGCAGATGGCAAGTCCTAAACCGACACCTTCGTATATTTTTATGTTCTCGGGTCCTACTTTATGGAAACGGTCAAATATCTCAAGATGAAAATCAGGATTGATCCCGATTCCGGTATCCTCAACAAAGAACTCCAGTTCATTGTTTACTAAATTGTAACCGAATTTGATTTGTCCGTAATCAGTAAACTTAATGGCATTGTTTATAAGGTTATTGAGAGTCTGCCTGACTTTATAAGCATCAGTAAGAATGAGACTTAATGGATCTGAAAGTCCTTTAACTGATGAAAATGATATATCATCTTTAATTAAAGGCTCATATAACGAGTATATTTCATTAATCAGGTTATTAAGATTTACTCTCTTTTTAGCTACACTTGTATTTCCTGTTTCAATAAGTGAAATATCTAAAACTTCATTAACTATGTTAAGTAATTGTTCTGAACTTTTCCCAATCAGCTCCAGATATTCAGTTCTTTCAATATCTGATGTTTTTTTGTCTTTCAGGAGATCAGAAAAACCGACAATACTGTTCATCGGAGTACGGATCTCATGTGAAATATTCTGAAGAAATGCTGTTTTTAACCTGTCACTGTTAATTGCTTTTTGTTCAGCCTTCCTTAATTTAACAAGATGGCTCTTCAACAAAGAATAAAACAAAATAGCCGTAATTAAAACATAAAACCAACCTTTAAAAGTCTGGATTCTGGTTAACAGATCAGGTTCTCTTATAAAATAGTTAAGCAATTTGTCTGAAAACACAATCCATATACCACCAATAATTATATAGCCTGAAATAATTCTATATTCAAATTTCAGTTTTTGCATATTTAGCATTCTGGCTGTTTTAAATATTATTCATCCTGTCAAATGCTTTCTGCAAATCCTCTGGTCCTGCTTTAGCCATGGACTCACTGAAACCAGAGGTAAGTTCGGATTTGCCTTGTTTTAACTGAATAAAGACATCTTCGATAAAATCACTTACAGGAGGGGCATTGCTATGTAAACCTTTGCCGCCAAGATCAGTATTAAGTGCTGGTGGAATCATTTCAATAACCTCAATATTTTTTGATTTTAACAGATGTCGCAAAGACAGGGTAAATGAATGGAAAAAAGCTTTCGATGCACAATATACAGGCATTTGTGCGAGCGGAACGAAAGATAAACCAGACGTAGTATTAATAATTGTGTTCAATGATTTAAGATTAATAAAAAGTGAGGTAAGATGGACCGGAGACTCAATATTAATTTCAATTTCCTCTTTTGCACGTTTATAAAAATCATTATCAGAAATTGATATCCTTTGCTGAATACCAGCATTGTTTATAAGCACATTCAGGTCCTTATGCTTTTCTGAGATCCACTTAAAAAGATCTTCTCTTTCTTCTGCCTTTGACAAATCACATCTTCTGGTCACAACAGAAGGAAGTATTTCTGAAATTTCTTTCAGAAGAGATTCACGTCTTCCACAAACTATTACAGTATTGTTCTCTTTGACAAACCTCTCGGCTAGTCCCAGCCCAATTCCGGAGGCACCACCGGTTATCAATATTTTATTATTTGAGATTTTCATTTTGAAAATAGTTATGGTTCGTAGTCCGGACTGTAACTCAGTAAATTTATTAGGTTGTATTAAACCAGAGTAACTTTTGCATCAATAATAATTGAGTCAATAAGTCACTTCTTCCATTTCCGTCTGAATTTAACATAAATTAAATTTCTGTATAAGATTCAAACAATCTTTCAATTGATTGGGCAAGATCAAAATCCTTCTGTGTTATTCCATGGGCATCATGAGTGTTTAGATTAATAGTTACATTGTTATAAATGTTGCTCCATTCAGGATGATGATCCATTTTTTCTGCTTCCAGCGCCACTGCCGTCATAAATGAAAATGCATTCACGAAGGTCTTGAATTTAAAGTTTCGTGTTATATAAATTCCATCAAATGACCAGCTTTTTAATTTCGCTGAAAGTAATTCCTTGACTTTAGTTTTTGAAAATGCTTTCATAATTAGTTTTTAAATTAACTCTGAGTATACTGTCGCGTATTCCGTATTATTTTTAATCAACATATTTGTTAACGAATCTTCATTTTCGTGGTGATAGATATAGGTTTGTATTTTGGTCTCCCTAATTAAAAAGCCGGCTTCAACCGCTCTGTCAAAAAGATCGGCATCTGTCCCAAGCATTATTTTTCTGAATCCGTGTAATTGAAAAAAGACACTTCGTTCTATAAAAAAAGTACCGCCTATGACACATTTGTTAAGATGGATTCTTTTTTGACAGTCATTCCTGTCGGGGACATATTGATTCCCGATAATTTTTGCACCGCCGTATAAAAATCTGATTGAAGGATCGTGCATAAGGATCTCTTTCCTTGATGGAAGATGGTTGGGTTTATATTCGTCGTCAGAATCCAGAAATGAAATAAACTTACCGGAAGATGCACTAATTCCTGTATTCTTTGACCCAACTTCTCCATCGTGCGCTTTCCTTAAATATTTTACCTTGTTATATGATTGCAGGTAGGGGAGAATATGTAAATAGGTATCGTCCATACTTTCATCATCCACAATAATAGCCTCCCAGTCAGGTTCAGTCTGGGAAATCAGTGAGTTTATCGCTCTTTGTAAAATATGCGCCCTGTTGAAAGTAGTAATGATTATTGAAAAAAAGGGCTGTGAAAACGCTTTTGCATTATTTTCTGAAGCGCTATTAAGGTTCACTTTCATCGACTGGCATTTACTAGATAAACACAGATTTTCTTTTATTGTTTAACGTATTATCCACTCTTCTCCATACTTTAAAGACATTTTTCCTGAAAATCTGTTGATAAACAAGGCTATAAACACCTTGCATGAGTAATATTATATATCCAAAATGCCGGTATCTTCTGGGAGACTCATAAACAATAAGCTTAGTGAAGAAATGAAGTTTCCCGATTTTCCTGAGTCTCCTAAAAAAATCAGAGTCCTCTCCATGGACAATATTAGCGTTATACCCGTTTACTTTCCTGAATGAACTTGCCCGGACAATCTGACACTGGCCTCCACATATAGGAACCATCGTGGTAAAGCTAAACCGGACAATATTGTTAAAGACATAATGAAACACTTTGTCTTTCAGAATAGTTTCATCCGGGAAAATTCGTAGACTTGGGGCTCCACCGATAATTTCAGGGTTTTGAAATACTCTTAATACCTCAAATAAAAATATATCAGGATCTTTTATTACGGTGTCAGCATCACAAAATATGAAAATCTCACCAGTAGCCAGATTCGCACCAGTATTTCTGCCATTCGCAATAGTCCTTGGGGCATCTTTGTTATCTTGTATTACCGTGGCCCCGCTCTTATGCGCTATTTCTGCAGTTTTATCAGTGCTGTTACCATCTGCAACAATAATTTCGTAATTGTGTTCAGGATCAAGCATTTTGATATTATCGATCAGGGTAGCAATTCTTCTTTCTTCGTTTAATGCAGGAATAATAAAAGATATCTTTATACTCATATTGTCCATAATAATCCAAGATAGGAATTATAGATGTTATCTCTGGTGAACGTGCGACCAAATGAAAAAATAAAATGAAACTTCTCTGTCGGATTAATTGAACCTCCAAGATTAAATCCGGTCTCAGATTTGGTGCTCCTGGTGTCGGCAGAATGAAAATANNCCAGGATTTATCCAGTAACCGGCGCCTCCATAAGTAGTTAATTTTCCCCAGGATTTTTGCAACCAGACAGGAACATATATTTTAGTTTTCCCATTACTGAATTCACTGTTTTTTACTGTCGGTATTTCCAGAATAGGGAATATACCTATCTGGGGCGAATTGTCAGTTTCCTGAATGAATCGGAATTTTACCCCAAATTCTGTTTCGGCATATCCGAAATCGGCGCCATGACTTCTGGAATAATAATAATTCATTGGTAAAAGTAGATGTACCTGTACATTCTGAATCAACCCGTAGTTTATTTCTATATGAGGGGAAGTCCCTGCCCATATTCCTGTCTGGTAGGTGGTTATTGATGAAATATAATACTCCCAATGTTTGAATCTGACAGTTTCCGGATCATCCGTATCGAAAGGGGGTCCGGCATAAACACGTTGAATATTTAATAGAATCAATAAGACTGTAAAGGCAATATATTTCATAAATAAATTAATGATGTTTTAGCTGTTAGAACCTCCCTCGATTTTTGAATCAACTGACCATCTCCCTGCTCCATAAATCAGCAGATACACGAGAAGAAGTGTCATGGCAAAGTCTGTACGGTATTCATGAGCCCATGGCCATACGCCTTTATGAACCAGAATAGGTATTTTTGTTGAAATGAAAGCGATAATCATAATAATAATAAGTGGGATGGAAGCCACTCGTNNGTTCCCAAAAGTTCCGGGAATAAATATTTCTGTACCCCTTCCGTAAGAAATATCAACCCGACGGTTAGCCTTATCAAAATAGCGCTGTTATTGTTTTCTGTCTTGAAAATAAGTGTACTCAACCAATTTTTTGTTTTCATGGTTGCTAAAGTTTTAATTTTTTCGTTTTCTATCCTATCAATCCTGATTAAAGATAACAAGCAGTAAGAACTTTTGTTTAAACAGGGTTTATCATTAAAAACCTGGTGTCATCTCTTCAACAAGCCAATATTGAATGGCTTATTCTGGACCTCAAACCCTTTAACTTTACCTGTGATTTTTAAGAAGTCAACTGGTTAAAAATGCCAGCACATTCAAATTTTTTTGTCGTAAATTTGTGCGATGGATAAACTTTTTCGAATAATAGAGATAACAAGTGAATTGGCGTATGATCTTGCCTCAAAGGAATACATCGCCCATTTTCATGATTTTGAAGAGCTTATCATTGTAAACGAAGGTAGTCTGACACATTACATTGATTTCAATGTTGATGTTTTGAAAGCGCCTTTCGCATGCTATATTTCTATGGGAAAGATGCACCGGATTGTGCCGGAAAGGAATTTGAGGGGTTGGATCATTAATTATAAAACTGAATTNNCCTGATACGAAATTGAATTTCTATTCCAATTTTTTTACTTTCACAAATATAGCTCTCACACCAGGTTTATGCCTCAACAGGTTTCTAAGCCTGTGCCAGATTATACAGGCCGAATATATACAGGAATTGAATGATCTTTCTACCATTAAGCACCTGGTTAATGGACTGATATCTATGGTTGAGGCAGAAAAGAAGCGAAACATACCAGTTAACAGCGAAATAAAAAGTTCACAGATTACTGCCTTTAATAACTTTCTGAGAATACTGGAGGCAAACTTCCGCCGCGATGAAGGAGTATCCTTCTATGCCGATAAAATGAATATGTCGGAACGGAACTTAAATCTTATTTGTAAAAACAATTTTCAGAAAAGTGTTTCGGAAATAATCGAAACCAGAAAGCTGATTGAGGCAAAACGGATGCTATTATATAGTGATAAAAGTGTTTCGGAAATAGGATATGAATTGGGATACAATGAAAAATCCTATTTCACCCGTGTTTTTCATGCCAGGATGGAAATTACGCCTACTCGATTCAGGGAAATATCGAGGAAGATGATTTCCTGAAAATACCACATCTTTTCCAAATACTGTTACTACCTGCATTTCAAGATAGTATAATTTTGCATTGTCTGATAGATACATTATTAAGAAAAATTAATTAACAGATGTTAAATCATAAAAAGAAACTAAAATGAAAGCACAAGAAAAAACAAAATGGACAATAGATCCATCTCACAGTAAAATAGGTTTTAAGGTAAAGCATCTTATGATATCCAATGTCATGGGTAATTTCAGAGAGTTTGAAGGACAGGTAACAACCATTGGAAATGATCTTTCTACTGCGAACATATCTTTTTCATTGAATTCTGCCTCTGTTGACACAGAAATGGCCGACAGGGATACCCATTTAAAAAGCGCCGATTTCTTTGATGTCGGAAATTATCCGAAAATCACTTTTAGTGGCAGTGGGTTAAAAGATCTTGGAGATGATATGTACGAACTTACAGGTGATCTGGTTATCAAAGGAGTTACGAAGAAGGTTGTTCTCCCGGTAGAATTTGGAGGATTAATGACTGATCCATCGGGTAACGTGAAGGCAGGATTCTCAATTGGCGGAAAAATAAACAGGAAAGAGTGGGGATTGAACTGGAATGCTGCTCTTGAAGCCGGTGGCGTTCTTTTGAGTGATGAGGTGAAAATTATCTGTGATGTTCAGTTGGTAAAGGCTGCCTGATTATTGCTATAATCCGATGGCATGCTTTTCCTTATAATTTTTTGACACATGAATAAAGATACTCTGAAAAATTTAATTGTATCCGGTGAAAGCACAGGTAAGATGCCTGCGCTTTTCGTAGGACATGGAAGCCCGATGAATGCAATTGAAGATAATGAATTTGTGCTCTCCTGGAAGGAATTTGGAAAATCGATCCCCAGACCCAAAGCAATACTCTGTATTTCTGCCCATTGGGAAACCAGTGGTACACAGGTTACCGCTATGCAAAAACCGTCTACGATTCATGACTTTGGAGGATTTCCGCAGGAATTGTATAATGTTCAATATCCGGCTNNAGAATTGGGGACTCGATCATGGAGCCTGGAGTGTGATAAGGAATATTTATCCCTTGTCAGATGTTCCGGTAATTGAAATGAGCCTGGATTGGCATCTTACTCCCCGGAGTCATTATGATCTGGCAAAGGAGCTGACTCCTCTCCGGAAAAAGGGGATTTTGATCATTGGAAGCGGTAATATTGTTCATAATCTCCGCATGATAGCATGGGATCATGTTAACGAACCAGACTACGGTTTTGATTGGGCACTCGGGGCAAATGAGATGTTCAAAAATATGATTAGTAATAATAACCATAAAGATCTTATCAATTATTCCGGTCTTGGAAAAGAGGTGCAGTTGGCCGTTCCCACGCCTGATCATTATCTCCCCTTACTTTATTCACTGGCCCTGAAAGAAGAAAACGAAAATATAATGTTTTTCAATGATAAAACAGTGATGGGTTCATTATCAATGACATCCATTATGATTGGCTGAATCCCCGCGAGCGCATT
>PLMC01000122.1:8238-31780 GCA_003141495.1 Bacteroidales bacterium | reverse complement strand
TAAATAATTGATATTTAGCCATTTAAAATAACTTATTATTGAAAACCGATACTCATTAAAAATGAATTTCAAATAATGTGATAGGTCTTCGGTTCATGTAACTTATAGTAATACCGGAAATAAAACCTTATCTTTGAGCAAATTCGGCCGACCGGATAATTATTAACGAACCAAATATCAATTTATGGGCAGATCGCAGGAAACATCAAACAAAAAAGAAGTAAAAAATAAAAAGGACAAAAAAAGAAAAGACAAGGAAAAGAAGCGGCTTATCAGGAAAGAGAATGGGAAAAGCAGCTATGCTGATATGATTGCCTATGTTGATGAGTATGGGAAGATTACCTCGACACCTCCCGATCCTACCAGGAAAATTGAAGTTGAAGCAGATGATATAGAAACCGGAGTTAAGAAAAATATCCCGGCTGCGAAAGCAAGTTATATGCGAAAAGGAGTAGTGACTTTCTTTAACGATTCAAAGGGCTTCGGATTTATCCGTGATATGGAAAACAAACAGAGTGTTTTCGTTCATGCCAATAACCTCCAGGAACCTATCAAAGAGAATAATATTGTCACTTTTGAAATAGGAAAAGGACCCAAGGGAATGACAGCTTTAAATGTAAGGTTGTTTAAGGAATAGAATTATTCAAGTTTATCCTTCCCAAAATAAAATTATATTTTTTGTTTTCAAAACAAAGAAAGTGACCTGTATTCAGACATTGTACAGGTAATGCTCCTTTATGTTAAAATCCCTCCCGTGGACGAATATTAAAGTCAAATGTGAACATCTTTTAGATTTTAAATTAAACAATTCAGGCATATCATTGTTTTTATTACAATGATTAACTTGTTATTAAATATGAAGCTAACCAGAGATTTCTCCCAAAAAAGAGAAATATCAACCTCTCCTGTTGCGGTTACTGCAACGAATAGCCCAATAAATTTTCACCCACTTCCTTATGAGTTTATTATGAAAAGTAATTTTAAAAAGATAGTATCTATTGCCTTTTTACTGACATTTGCTTTCAAAGCATTTGCTCCTACCAGTGAATCTCTGATGGTTCTTAAGACTACTCCTCTTGAACCGTACAAGAGTCTTATTCACGCAATAGGCATGGTCGAAACTCAGTTTGATACTCTTGCTTATAACCCTCTTGAAGAAGCAGTCGGTTATTTCCAGATCCGTCCAATACGCCTTGAGGACTATAATAACAGAACAGGAAGCGTTTATTCTATGAACGATTTGTTTAATTATAAGATTTCCGAGAAGATATTTTTATACTATGCTTCAGAGATAGGTCCGTACAATTTTGAACGGATAGCCAAAACCTGGAACGGTTCAGGGAAGTGTACCATTCTATATTGGGATCAGGTCAGAAAATTCCTTTAATAAGAGGCTTCAGTTTACTGTCTTTTTTCAAACCTGAAATATTTCTTTTTAACAACGATTAAAAAGGAAAATATTTTGGTTGAAGAAACGTTAACCGGAATAAAGCTCATCCCGGCTTGCTTATTTTGCTGATTCAGGCAACCTGCGATAAAACATGTATCCACCTTCCTGTTTTATAAGGTTGCAATCGGGATGATTATCAAGGAGAAATTTTTTAGTCGACTGAATAACGATATAAACCGGTTTATCAATTTTCCCAGATAAAAGCCATTCTTTGTTGCTGTTTTCAATGTTGCCTCCGGGCATCTTCCGGAAATAGAAATAAGGTGCATAGCTGTAAAATCCCAAAGTTGTAACATAGACATCCTGACCGGAAATACTTTTATAAAAATTGATCTCCGGAGCCTGTGAATATCCCTCAATTTTTGGAACAACTGCCATCATATAGAAGAAGATGCAAAAAGCTGTAGAATAAAACAGCATAATGACTCCTCTGAAAACATGTTTCTTTTTAATCATTATCACTGAAACAAAAATCAAAATGAGATAAACAACACCTATCAGAAACTCATAACCATTCCATTTTACGGGTGTATTAAGACAGGCAATGGCAAAACCATCTTTTATGAAAGGAATTATAAGATCTTTATATCTTGGTATAAGAGGAAGACCTATCAGTATGATTGAGAAAATTGACCCGGTTGCCAGAAGTATCCACACAAGGTACTTTTTAAATGGTTTTGCCTCATTTACAAGTTCATAAACAAAATAAGCTGCAAAGTAAGAAAGAGGGAAATATGCAAGGGAGGAGTAGTGAACAATTTTTGTTTTAACAATTGAGAATAATATCATTACAACCCAGAACAGGATCAACATCCATCGGAGAAAGTACTTGCCTTTATCAGCAGAACCTGCTTCTTTCCTGAAAAGAACGGGTAGTGCAAGAATCGAAAGGGGAAAACATCCCAGAAATACAATAAGGAAATGATAATATACAGGGCCTGAATGTCCGGCACCGGGTTTAAGAAAAAGCTCAGCCTGGTATTTAAGAAATTCCCTGACAAACCAGAAACCGTTATTGATTATTTCAGGCAAAAACCATAATGAAGTAATAAGCAGACAAGAAACAAAGAAGACCAGAATATTCTTCCGGTTTGTAATTTTTTTGAATTTCACAGTAGCCCAATAGATTAGCACAGAAATACCTTCAATCAATAACCCGACAGGACCTTTTGTGAGAGTCGCCAGACCGATCGAAATTCCTGCATATAAAGCATATTTTAATCCTTCTCTTTCTCCATTTTCTCTTAAGCATTTCGCAAGAAAGATAACCGACATGAAAATGAAAAAATTAAAGAATGGATCTATAATTCCTGACTTAAAATATAAATGTGGCAGAAACGATCCCAGGTAAGCCAGAGCCCATATCAAGCCAAATTTTTCGTCAAATAGCCTCTTCCCTACAAGGTATAAGGTGATAAGTGTAAATATTCCAATAACGGAATTTGGAAAACGGGCGGCAAACTCATTTATCCCGAATAGCTTCATACTCAATACCTGCATCCAGAAAAATAATGGCGGTTTTTCCCAGAAAGGGTGAAAATCAATTTGTACGCGGCTGAAGTTGCCGGTCACTATCATCTCGCGTGCAGACTCGGCAAAATTTATTTCATCCCAGTCGAAAAGATGAACGGAACCCAGGAAAGGGATAAAAAAGAAAACTGCAGAAATGACGATTATTAGTGGATATATTTTTTTATTCATAATAAACTAATTGACCAGCAGTCTCCATTTGTAAATGCCTGTCTTTGTTAAAAAGTAAAGGAGCGATACACCAAGTACTCCAAAACCGTATTTGAGGCTCCTTCTGAGAGTAATGCTGGATGCTTTTTCAAAATATTTGGTAGGGCATGTTATTTCGGCGATTTTAAATCCATGGTAAAATAGCTGTGCAATCATTTCATTATCAAAGATGAAATCATCTGAATTCAGTTCAAATTTTATTTTTTTTAGTACTTCAGCAGAATATGCCCGGTAACCGGTGTGATATTCGGTCAGCTTCTGATTCATTAAAATGTTCTGGATAAGTGTCAGGAACCTGTTGGCGAAATATTTATATTTTGGCATACCACCGGTCAATGCACCTTTGCCTAATATCCTGGACCCAAATACAACAGGGTATAAACCGCTGCCAATTATACTGACCATGGCCGGAATTAACAGAGGAGTGTACTGATAATCGGGGTGTAACATTACAACAATATCAGCACTCAGTTCAAGAGCCTTTCTGTAACATGTCTTTTGATTTCCGCCATATCCTTTGTTTTCCTCGTGATGAATAATATGTTTTATCCCAAGTTTCTTACCTAAATCCAGGGTCCCGTCTTTACTGAAATCATCGACAAGAATTACTTCATCAACAATATTAAAAGGAATTTCCTGATAAGTATTTTCAAGAGTTAGTGCTGCATTGTATGCAGGCAATACAACAACTATTTTTTTACCGTTATACATCTTTTGCGGTACCAGATTATGAAGATTAATAGTAAAAAACTAAAAAATGTTAAACGCCATGTCCAGGTTTTAAATACATTGAAAGTAGGAACAAAATCGGTCAACCTGATTCCATCATATCTGAACAGAGGGTTTAGAAAATATAATGTTCCGTCATTGCATTCAATCTCAGTTCGGATATAGGTGTCCTCTTTTCTGAAGATGTATGAGCCTTTTGAGCAATCTGTAAATTTCCCGATTTCGATTCCATGCTGACCTATGAATTTGATTGTTTTCACAGATTGGCTCAAACTGACCCTAAAAGTGTCATTTTGAAACGTTATTTTGTCAATTTCGGGTAAGTTCAAAAAGGCCTCTCTTTTATCTTCGTTCGTTTTAAAAGTACTTGCATTTAGTTTTACTCCAAATGATCGACCATAACTGAGGGCATTCAATATAGAATCCTTAACAAGGTCAGTATTAATCACGTTGAAACTGTTATTGACCTCTTTTATATTGGTAAGATCATGGCAGTCATCATCAGCCATTATGAAAACCGGGTGGCCATTAGAAAGAACAGTATCATAAGAGGCAGTAAAGAGTCGTTCATGGTTTGCAATTTCCAGGCAGTTATAGTTGCCAAGGTATTTGAGATCATTGCTGGAAAGGGCTTTCCTGTAGGTGGGATGCACTATTGTGATCAGGGCTGAAGGATCCTTTTTCAGATTGTTGATAACGTTTTGCTTATTGCTTAATGTCTGTCGGAAAGGAAAATCAAGCCAGCTTACTTTTTTTGCATTTAAAACAAGATGATGATTTTTATAATACTGATATCCATGCTCATAGACAGGAATATACCATTTATTTTTGCTTTCATACCGGTTTATGAACTGGTAATCTGAAATGCTGATTATATCATAGCCAAAAGACTTATATAGACTGTCAATATATGGAATGGATCTTCTGGCTTTATCAGATTGTCCAAAAAATTTTCTGGTATGGGCATGAAAGTTTGCCCTTACCCATTTTGTGCTGTCAATATTCCGGTACGGATTATAAATATACCTGCCCTGGAAAGCATGCGGTTCTGGAAATGTATATTTAGAATTGACTACAAACTGAAGAATCAGGAGGACAAAAATGAGAACGCAGAGACCCAGAAGGAATTTATTAATGATTTTAAATATTTTCATAATTAGAATTTATTACAGGAATAATTAATGAGCTGATAGCTTATTTTTTTGAATAATTAATAATCATATTGTTTCAAATTTAAAAAGATATCCTGAAAAAGGTAAGAAATTAGAAATTATTGTCTGTTATCATTGGAACATTTTTTAATCTCTAATATATAATAAATTGTCCTCATAGATTCCATTCGGCTCTTAGTTTATTGCAGATATCTCAGAGTAATGCATTTCCAGTTCATATTTCCGGTTAACAAAATGCTGAAATTTAGGAGACCGGTATATATAGTAAGATTGAACAAGTATTCCTAACTTCACGTTTAATAAGAATATACTATGGAAGAAGAAAAACCTAATGGCTGGAAAAAATTCCTGACAGGATATCCATGGTTCAGGTGCAAAGGATGTTACTCCATAACAGCTTATTCGGAATTTATGCCTCCGCCACGCCTCGCTATAAAGCCATACGGCAAACCTGATAATCGTATTCTGGGGGAAGATGATCCCTTTGGATGGAAGATCTCAGAAATGGAGGAAGAGTATGAGCTTAAGCCAGGGATTGAACATATCGGCCATCAGATAATGGGAAATATTCTTAAACTTGGCAAAGGACTTCCACAGCATTATATAAGCGGTCATGGTGGAGAAAACCTGGTGAATAATCCCTACTGGCCACCTGAACTGGCCTCCCGTGCCGGATCTTTATCGCAAGAGAGATATGTGACATTACTGCCACTGATGCTTTCCCGTACTCAGGATGATAAGGGACGAGTTATCTGGACTTTCTTCGGAAACAGCATTCATGAGCCTGAAGAGGCTTTCTGGAAAAGTTTTTTTACTTCACCAGGCAAAGAGGTATCTGAAACTGAATCAATAGCTTTCTTTACCGGTCTTCTATCTGAAGCCTATAACGAAAAACTTACCAATGGAGAATCTCTTTATAATGCGGGATTCAGGATAATGACTTCTGATTTAACATTACTCCCGGCTTGGACAAAAAGATTTATTGAAAAAGACGATTCAACATTCATGAATGTAAGATATTTGTTGTCATTCAGGCCTTTCAGCCAGATGTCTGAAACATTAAAAAGCAAATATCTGTCCGGAAGTTTATATCTTATTCCGTTTCCGGGGAGTCTGGTATTCTGGGGAATGCCTGGCTATCTCCGTTTAAAAAAAGCTCTGCCTGTAACTGCCCAGATCCCTCTGTTGAACCTGGTTGCAAGAAACAGAGGGATTGGAGGATTGAGGGTGACCCAATCAGGATGGTTTCATGAACCGCACCCGGGGAATAAAGATCTTAAAATAAATGAGAATCTGATAAAAGACACTTACCACCGAACCCATCGCTGGCAGCGTGTCCAACGATACCAGGATGAACTAAATGAGGTGGCACATAAGGTAAGATTGATAAAAGCTTTGTTTAGTACTGAACCAGATTCTATGGGTTTGTATGACAAACCATTAGCTTGTAACAGCCAGCTTTGGAACAATAAATTTGAAATTCTTTTAGACGGGCCCAGGGCTGGAAGGAGAAAAATAATGGAAGTTGAGAAGACCCTTTTAAAAGGAGGACTCTTCGGTTACAGGTTTTTTTATCCGCCAATGCGTGTCGGGGAGCATGAGATATATCTTCACAGGCCTCTTGTGGCTTTTGTACCGAAAGAATCTGAAAACGTTGAGATAAGGGCTGAATCGCTTTATGGATATATCACCGGTTATCACGATAGTGACAGAGAGATGTCAAATCCGGTTGAACTATGGCCACGGATGCAGAAGCGCGACATCTATCTTTCTGCCCTGCATGATTTCAATTCGGTTAATGATCATTATGCTCACCAGACTTCTTTTAACATTATCTCTTTGCTTGAGAACTGGGAGTTGCAGAAGGGAATACTCTTGAAAAGATCGTTTGCACAAAACCTTTTAAATATAGCAAAACATAAAACGCTTGAGATTTGGTTTGACGAGTTGAGCACTCATTTCAGCCAGTTCGAAAAGGCCGGTCTCATGCATAAGGCGCTTAATAAAATAATAGAAGAGCAGTACGATTCAACTCTTCCTGAACCACTTACTTTTACTGAAACATCTGCACGAAAATTTGAAGAGAACTGGTGGAATGATATAAAATTCCTTGCTCAAGGCGAATTCATCTATAAGGATAATGCTGATATAATGCTTGATGAGTCCACTCTTTCATTGGTAATTAAACAGCAACGTGATCTTGACCAGCTGGGCGATTATTTAATAGGAAGGTATAATAAATTGATAGCTGATTCAGGAATGGATGGTAAGGCTATGGTGGGAGAACTGGCGTTTAAATGGCATACACTGTTTGATTTCACCCAATACGGAGGCTGGCTGGGAAATCAGAACGGCAGGATTCACGAACGTAACTTACTTGTAGTTATCCCCGGAAAAAACCGGAAGCACGCGGTTGTACTCGGAGATCATTATGATACTGCTTATATGGAAGATATCTTTGAAAAAGAACGCGGTGGTTCCGGGGCAAGATTGGCAGCAAGGGGTGCCGACGATAATTATTCTGCAAGTGCTACACTTTTACAGGCAGCACCCATCTTTTTAAAGTTGTCGAAGGAGGGTAAACTTGAACGCGATATATGGCTTATACATCTCACAGGAGAAGAGTTTCCTTCTGATTGTATGGGGGCCCGTAATCTGTGTCAGTCGCTCATAGAAAAGGACCTGAGTCTGACATTGGATGAAAAGACTAAAATTGACATTTCTGACACCGAAATTGTTGGACTTTATGTAATGGATATGATAGGTCATAACCGTGATAGTGACCAGGATATTTTCCAGATTTCACCCGGGAAAAGCGCTGAATCATTGTATCTTGCTTACCAGGCTCATATTGCAAATATGATCTGGAACGATTGTGCACATAAATGGAACAGGCAACCCGGAAGATTAAATCTGAGCAGAGGTCAAAGGATAATGGAGATGAAGGAGATACCTGATATTGCCAGGTATCTTGCTTTGAAAGGGGAGGTGCGTACCCAGTACAATCCACACAGTTCACTTTTTAATACCGACGGACAGATTTTTTCGGATACAGGTGTTCCCGTGGTGCTTTTTATGGAGAATTATGATATTAACAGAACCGGTTATCACGATACAAAAGATACTCTTGAGAATATCGACCTTGATTATGGTACAGCTTTCGCCGCTATTGCTATTGAAACTGTGGCTCGTATAGCAACTTTAAAGGAAATTGGATTTTGATAACTGATTTTTACAAACACAACCCTTTAACCGCAAAGTGCACGAAGAACCTTTAAATAAACTTAAATACCATGAATATTACATTTAGAACAACTCCGGAAAAAGAAGATATTAAAAGAGTGATGGAAATCGTTGAATCGACGAAATTCTTTTATGACCACGAGGTTGAAATTGCTGCTGAACTGGTCGCAGAAAGGCTAAGCCATGGTGAATCAACCGGGTATTATTTCGTCTTTGCAGAAGTTGATGGTGTCACGGCGGCTTATTCCTGTTATGGTCCGATCATCATGTCAAAAACGAGTTTTGATCTTTACTGGATCGCTACTCATAATGATTTCCGCGGGAAAGGTATCGGTAAAAAACTAATTGAGGAGACCTGCAAGGAAGCCAGAAATATGGGATGTAAGATTTTGATTGCCGAAACTTCGGGTTTGGAGCATTATGCACCAACAAGAGCATTCTACATTAATAATAACTTTATTCTTGAGGCAAGCCTGAAGGACTTTTATACTGAAGGGGACGATAAACTATTTTATACCAAGCGAATAGGGTAGAGCCTTACCTATTTCAAAAGAAGGGGAGAATGGGTGAAAAGGAGAAAAAAATAAAAAAAGAGGCTGTCTCAAAAGGTATCAATTGGCTTGCTCTACCTTTGTGTTACTTTTCAGTTACTTTGTGATCCTTTGTGGTTCAATTATTTAGCTTTTACCACAGAGGTACGCTAAGGGTTTCACGAAGGTCAATTGGGATTTTGAGACAACCTCTTTTTTATAAAGCAATTAAATCTATTGTACAATATCTACTTTTACAGCCGAAGTTTTCAGCCCTTTTGACTCAGCTTTAACTGTAAATGAACCCTTGGCTCCTTTTTCTGCAGCGACAATCACAAGACACAAACCATTATATGCTTTCTTTGATTTAGCCTGAAATGACTCATGACTGGTAGCATCACCGTTATCGGTTGCAACGATTCTTCCCGGCCCTTCAATGCTGAAATTGAGCTGATTATTGCTTTTTGGCACAAGAAGTTTATTTTTATCCTCAATCTTTACGGTAAGATAAATAAGGTCGGTACCATCAGCGTTAACAGCCGGACGATCAGCTGCAACTGAAAGCTGAGCTGCTTTATCAGTTGTGCGTACCACATCTTCTGCCCATTTATTTCCGTTCTTATAAGCTATTACTTTAAGTTCACCTGGCTGATAAACAACATCATCCCATTTGAACCGGTATTCAAATTCGCCTTTTTTCTTCCTTCCCAGCGATTTACCATTAAGGAAAAGTTCAGCTTCATCGCCTGATGTATAAACATGAACAGGAGTAACCATACCTTTTCTTTCAGGCCAGTTCCAGTGAGGAAGAATATGTGCCATTGGCAGTTCGGGTCTCCATCTTGACTGATACAGATAAAAACGATCTTTTCTGAATCCTGCCAGGTCCAATATTCCAAAGTAGCTGCTTCGTGACGGAACTTCAGTGACGCCCTGTTTATCAAGCATCTTTTTTATCTCTTTATACGAGGGTGAACTTGGTTTCACACCTGTAAGATCACCATAATATGGAGTAGGTTCACCGATATAGTCAAAGCCTGTCCATACAAATTCGCCCATTGCAGCAGGAAATTTATCCAGAAGCATCCATTGCTGATCAGGAGTGGTTGCCCATGCCGGATGAGCAACATCATAAGACGTTATCTGAAAGATCCCCTTTCCTGGCAGATTATTGCCAAGGTCACCCTCTACAACCGGGAAAAAATATTCACCTCTGGAACTTACGGTTGAAGCTGATTCGGTTGAGATTAATCCAAGATTAGCATTGTCTTTCGAGGCATAGAAGGCATCATATCTATAAAGACGATAGTTAATCCCGAACACATCAAGTGTTTTCTGGAAACCATTCGTGCCTGACTCATCCCTGTCGCATCCAACCGTGACTGGTCTGGTATTATCTTCCGATTTAACTATTGCATTAAGTTCTGAAGCAATATAGAAATTTCTTTGATCAGGTACCTCGTTGCCTATGCTCCACATAAAGACTGACGGATGATTTCTGTCGCGGCGTACCATAGCTTTAATGTCTTCTACGTGCCATGCATCGAATATCAGGTTGTAATCTTTTGGTTTCTTACCAATTCTCCAGGTGTCGAATGCTTCGACCATAATCAGAAATCCCATTTTGTCACAAAGATCTACCAGTTCCGGGGCAGGAGGGTTGTGGCTTGTTCTGATGGCATTGCAACCCATTTCTTTCAGGATTTCAAGTTGCCTGGCAGCAGCACGGATATTGAAAGCAGCTCCGAGAGCTCCCAGATCATGATGGTTACAAACACCTCTTACTTCGACTCTCTTGCCATTGAGCAAAAAACCGTCACGCGCTGTAAAATTTAAAGTTCTGAAGCCGAAATTGGTTTCATATCTGTCAGTTACTGTTGTTCCCTGCATCACGATTACAGCTATACGATAAAGTTCCGGTTTAGTTATATCCCACAATACAGGTTCCTTAACCGGAATATCAAACCTGAAAGTATGATTTTTCATCCCTTCGATAGTTGCTGTCGCAACAATCGATTCAGCAACCGGAGTTGCAACCGGTTCAAATTTTTCATCCAGTTTGTAAACTATGGCTTTTACAGTAACAGGTAACGGATCACTAAGATGACTTTCAACTTCAGCCAGTACACTCAGCATTCCTCTCTCTTTCTTTATCTCAGGAGTAGTACAGAAAACGCCATTATTTGAAATATGCAACTGTGAAGTTTTTACCAGCCATACATTACGGTAAATTCCGGCACCCGGATACCATCGTGAATCCCAGTTTTTTGTGTCGAGACGGACAGCAATAATATTTTCTTTCCCGATAATAATATAAGGTGTAAGGTCGAGGCGAAAAGATGTATACCCATAGGGCCATTCACCTACATAATTTCCATTCAGCCATACTTTTGCGTTTGCCATGGCGCCGTCGAAATCAACATAGATTCGTTTTCCTTTATCATTCTCACTTATGGCAAAATGTTTCCTGTACCATCCGATCCCTTTCCATGGCAACAGCCCTGTGTTGTTCTCCAGTGTGTCGCTGAAAGGCCCCTCAATTGCCCAGTCGTGAGGAATATCCAGTGACCTCCAACTATTGTCATTTACCGAAGGAAGCTGAATGTTTTCAGGTTCTTTATCAGTTGTACCTGATTCGTTGAAAGCATTAAAATACTTAACGAATTTCCAACCCTGGTTGAATGATTCGCGGGACCTGGGAGACTCCTGAGCCAGTAAAGCTTCACTGATGCAGATTCCCATCACAATAAGTAAAGAAGTTAAGATTGATATTCTTTTCATATAATTGTTTTTTAGAAATTTTCACTAAAGTAATTAAATTAGGTAAATACTGATCTGATAATAACCACGATAAAAGTAAAGAATTTCCAGGCTCTTTTTTTAACACCTTTGTAGTGGCAACTTCTCCGTTACTGAACAATATTTTCCCATTGATCAATCACTTGACCCTGAGCAAGGCTTCTGACAAATGTTTACAGGAAAATAAAACCAAGGATTTTATTGAAGAATTTCACGGATAGGATTTAAAAATAGTTAAGAGTAAAAATTCGTATTTTAATAGAAGCCGGAGAGCAAAAGTCAAAAGTCAAAATGCACAAGACTTAGTAGGGAATAACTTTTATCTTTTTATTTTTGTCCTATATCTTAATACTCTCATCAATGAAAAAATTGTCTGTAATTTACCTGATCATTCTAATTTCTGTATTGCAACTAATTCCTGTTAATGCTCAGTATAAGACGCCGGCCAGTAAAATATTTACCAGGCAGGATACACTACGCGGAACGATAACTCCGGAGAGAGCATGGTGGGACCTGACATATTATCATCTCGATATAGTTGTTAATCCATCTGATAGCACAATAAACGGAACAAACACAGTAACATACAGAGTAATTAAACCTGCCGGTCTCATGCAGATTGATCTTCAGGAGCCGTTGAAAATTATTAAGGCAGTTCAGAACAATAATGTTCTTAATATTAAACGTGAGGGCAATGTATACTGGATTGAACTTGCCGAGAAGCAGGAGCAGGGAAAGGTCTATTCCGTTGTATTGACCTATAGCGGCAGACCAAAAATCTCAGCAAGACCTCCATGGAGCGGCGGCATTACATGGAAGAAAGATAAAAACGGACTGCCATTCATTGCCTCTTCCTGCCAGGGTGACGGTGCCAGCTTGTGGTGGCCCTGCAAGGACCATATGTACGATGAACCGGATAGCATGCTAATAAGCGTAAATGTACCCGGGAACCTGATGGATGTATCAAACGGAAGGTTGAGAAGTATGGTAAAACAGAAAAATAAAACAAAAACATACAACTGGTTTGTCGCAAATCCTATTGACAATTACGGAGTAAATATAAATATAGCTGATTATGCACATTTCTCCGAAATTTATAATGGTGAAAAAGGAAGGCTTGATTGTGATTATTACGTACTTAAAGAGGACCTGGAGAAGGCGAAACTTCAATTTAAGCAGGCCCCTCTGATGCTTGCAGCTTTTGAGCACTGGTTTGGTCAATATCCTTTTTATGAGGATGGATACAAGCTTGTCGAAGCGCCTTACCTGGGAATGGAACACCAGAGCTCTGTTACTTATGGCAATGGTTTTAAAAATGGCTATCGTGGAACTGATCTTAGCAGTAGCGGATGGGGATTAAAATTCGATTTTATTATCATACATGAATCGGCCCATGAATGGTTCGCAAACAGCATAACTTATGAGGATATAGCCGATATGTGGATTCACGAGAGCTTTGCTAACTATGCAGAAAACCTTTATGTTGAGTATTATTTTGGTAAGGAAGCCGGAAGCGAATATGTGCTTGGTACGCGAGCCAATATTCTGAATGATAAACCAATAATCGGCTTTTATAATGTAAATAATGAAGGATCCTCCGATATGTATTATAAAGGAGGCAATATGCTTCATACACTGCGTCAGATCGTTAACGATGATCAGAAATGGCTGGCAATTCTGCGTGGTCTGAATAAAGATTTTTACCATCAGGTTGTAAAAGGTTCCCAGATAGAAAACTTTTTCAGTGAAAAGACAGGCATTAATCTTAAATCCTTCTTTGACCAGTATCTCAGAGACACAAGAATCCCTGTTTTTGAATATTATGTAAAGGAAAACAGTCTCTCTTTCAGGTGGAATAATTGTGTTTCCGGTTTCAGTATGCCACTTAAAATATATGTATCCGGTAAGGAGCAAATCATAAAGCCTACTCCATTATATGACACTTTGAAACTGGATACTGAAAATGCAGTAATCAAAGTCGATCCCGGGTATTATGTAGCAACATTTAATATTACAGGAAAGTAACATATGGTGCAAGAGTACAATGGTACAAAGGTACGACGGCTCAAGGGAAAATAGAAAGTAATTATTATAGGCAATTTCTAGTCCCAAACCGCATACAGCAGACCTCGTACCGGTAACACAGTTTAGTAGAACCTGATTATTTTATCGGATAAGGTGGATGACTTGGGATTTTTTTAGCCTTCGTCTTCAGATCATCCAAAATAACCTCGTAGCTTTATTTAACTGCTGGTCCGTACCCGTATATTCAAGATAAGGATCATTTGTGAATTGTTAGTTTTCTTGCAATCCCGCCATCTGATGAAACAGTATATAAATCACTTGCATATGTAAATACAAGCTGATTGTCGTATATAGCAAGAAATCTCAGCAATCGGGATTCATCCTGCGCCAGAAGTCTGATTTGTCCAAAGAACAAAACATCAGAAATACTAAAGTTGTCCTTTTCATAGAAAATGAATTAAAAAAATTAATGAATAAAAAATTGAGCCTCAAGAAAAGTCGAATTTTTTTTTCGGACTGAATCAATAATCAGATGTTTTGATATGAATATCTGAAAGATATGCCCTTATTATCTATTTTCAAAATTTTGATCAGGCACTTCAAAACTTTTTATGTTATATTTGAGAAATTCATTATTTTAAAACGATTATTATGAGACGATTTTTCTTCATCATTTTAATATCAGGAGCATGTATTAGTCTGAGTGCGCAGAATGTTGCGCAGTGGCGCGGACCTAACCGCGATGGCATTTACAATGAAACAGGATTGCTGAAAAAATGGCCGGAAGCCGGACCGAAACTTTTATGGCATTTTGATGAGCTTGGTGAAGGCTATACATCTGCTGCAATAACTGCCCAGGGAGTATTCATAACAGGGATGATCAATGGAAAAGGTACTGTATTTGCCCTCGATCCGAAGGGCAAGATGCTCTGGAAAAAGGAATATGGCCCCGAATGGACTGACAGCCATACCGGTGTCAGGTCGACACCGCTCGTTATTAAGGATAAACTTTATTTATTAAGTTCCTTCGGCAAACTATTTTGTATGAATTGCTCCGATGGACAGACTGTTTGGAAAACTGATCTGGTACAGCAGTATGGAGCTGAAAACATCCAGTGGGGCATAACAGAGAACCTGCTTTTTGATGGAAATATCGTGTACTGTACTGCAGGAGGAACAGGTGCGTCATTAGTTGCACTTGATATAAATACCGGGAAGGAGATATGGAAAAGTAAAACTAACGGTGAAAAATCAGCCTATTGTTCACCAATGATGATTACTCTTCAGAATAGAAAAATTATTGTGACAATAATGCAATATTCCATTTGCAGTTTTGATGCCACATCAGGTAATCAGCTATGGAAATCCGAGTTTAAAATGGATCCCGATGTACATCCTAATACACCTGTTTATATCAACGGATACCTTTACTGTGGAAGCGGGTATGGATTGGGTAGTGTGATGCTTAAACTTGCCGGAGATGGCAACAGCGTTTCTGAAGTCTGGAAAAACCAGTCGTGCGATCCGAAAATGGGAGGCGTTGTTGTCCTTAATGGCAGGATTTATGGGACGGGTGACAAAAACAGAAAGTTATTCTGTCTCGACTGGAAAACAGGTAAAGAACTTTTTTCAACAAAAGATCTTTCACCCGCCAATATTATTGCTGACGAAGGATTATTATATGTTTACAGTGAATCGGGTAAAGTTAATCTGGTTGAACCGCAAGCTGATAAATTTACTGTAATAAATTCATTTTCTGTTCCTTCCGGTGCAGGTCCTCACTGGGCTCACCTTGTTATAAACGATAAGAAACTCTATGTACGGCACGGTAACTCGCTCATGGTGTATGATATAGCAGCCAGGTAAAACAATAGATGAAATTTGCGCAAATCAGCGAAATCTGCGGGAAACAAAAAAATATCCCGCTGATTTACGCAGATTATTTACTTCTTATGGTTTTACCAGAATTGGTTTGCCGAAGCCAATCTTTTCAAGAGGTTTCAGCTGAGTTGCGGCATCACCTACAATTACATAGTACATTTTATCAGGAAGAATATACTTATCTGTAATTGCCTTATGCTCTTCAATTGTCATATTCTTTATTACGTTTTCTTCCTTCTTGATGTAATCATCAGGGAGAGCGTATTTAGACATTGTTGATAACATTTCTACAAGTGCTCCATTTGTCTCGAAACGAAGCGCATTTGATAGTATCATACAGTTTTTAATAAACTGCAGGTCATTTTCGTTGANNACACTTGTGGCTACAACAAATGGTGCTTTAACTTTCATCTCCTGAAAAAAGCTTGAAGCCCCATAAGTATATCCTTTTTCTTCACGCAGTATCTGATTCAGGATACTTGAAAATGCACCACCAAGCCTGTAGTTAACAAAATCTGCCTTTACATAGTCAGGATTATTTCTTTCCAAAGCCAGATATCCTACATATATAACTGATTGGCGCGATCCGGGGATATCAACAAAATAGATCTGAGATTTATCGGGATTTTGAGGAATCGGATAAGAATTCAATTTAACCTCTTTTGCTTTCCATTCAGTTTCGAATGGTTTCAGCGCAGCAAGAGCCTGTTCCTTTGTTATATTACCGGCGATCAGAATTTTTGAAACAGAAGGGGAAAAGTTCTTTTCATAATAGTTCTTAAGGTCATTCATGTTTATCTTACTGATCGATTCTTTTGTTCCCCTGGTACTATAGCCAAAAATATTATTTGTACCATACAATAATTTATTAAACAACAAACCGGCTACACTTCTCGGCTGAGCCTCAGATTGAATAATATTGTTTTTTGTACGGTTTTGTGCCAGAGCAAATTCTGTAGTATCCCAGCGTGGATCGAGAATGATCTCTTTCAGCAGCCCTGTTGTTTTCTCGAAGTTCCTTGAAAGAGCGCTTACATTTACCGACATCTCTTCACGTCCGGCATTCATATTAATGCTTGAGCCGAGAAGTTCTGTTTCCTCCTCTAATTCTTCCGGCGTTTTGTTTTTCGTTCCCTGTGGAAGTACACTTGCTACCATACCTGCTACTCCGGGGAGGTCAATTTTATCCTGAAGAATTCCTCCGTTAATTACCAGACTTAACTCAACCAGTGGCAATTCAGTGTTTTGGATCCCATAAACCTGGATCCCATTTGCTAATGTGGCTTTCCACAATGCAGGTACGTTCACTTCAGGTGCTTTCCCTGCTGGTGGTTCAACCGTTCTGTCTATCAACGAAGCAGACTTCACAACTTTTTCATCTCCTGTACCGGCAATCTCGACCTGACTGGCTTCCTTGATATTCTCTTCTTTCACGCCGGCGGAAACAGAATTTTCAGCAACCATCTCGGGTTTCCCTTTTGGTACGAAACTGGCAACTACATGAGGCTTCCCTTTGATGTATTTTTCATAAGCCTGCTTAACGTCGCTCAGGGTAACAGCTTTGATATTTTCAATATCTTTTTCGATATATCCCGGATCGTTAAGGAAAGTGTTATAAAAGGCAAGTTGAATCGACTTGCTAAAAACATTGTTAATCCCCTCGTAAAAGCTCTTTTCACTTGATGCCTTAACTCTCTCGATGTCCTTTTCTGTTATACCATCCTTTTCAAAACGGTCAAAACCTTCAAAGACAGCATCTTCAATCTCTTTGAGTGATTTCCCTTCATTGGCTCTGACAGTGATGGTGAACTCCCCTGCCAACTCGCTGGAACTGTTATATGCGGAAGTTTTTGATGTCAGTTTTTTCTCCTTTACCAGAACTTTATACAGAGGAGCTTTTTTGCCGTCGGCAAGTATTTTTGCAAGAAAATCAAGAGCATATGTTTCTTTCTGGTAAGCTTGCGGAGCCGGCCATACAAGGGTTATCTCGGGTACATTTGCAAAATTATCCTCATGAAAAAGCTTTACAGTTTTCTGGAGCGGGGGTATCATTGCTGAACGATTAGCAACTTCCCCATGAGATTTGATTTCTCCGAAATATTTGTTTATAAGAACTTTAGCTGAATCAGGATTAAAATCACCAGCAAGCACAAGGGTGGCATTATTCGGGCCATAGAAATGTTCATAGTATGCCTTTACATCCTCAAGAGAGGCATTTCTAAGGTCAGCCATTTCACCAATAACCTCCCAGTTATACGGATGATCAGCAGGGTAAAGGTTTTTATCAATAACATAATCAGTAAACCCATACGGCGTATTATCCTCCCTTTGTCTTTTCTCATTTGAAACAACATTTTGCTGAACCGCTAGCGAGTGTCTGGTCACAGAATTTATAAAAAATCCCATCCTGTCGGACTCCATCCATAATATTTTTTCCAGGGCATTCTTTGGAAACATTTCATAATAAGTTGTTATATCGCGTTCTGTAAAACCATTATTTGTTCCTCCTGCTCCTTCAAGAATTTTATCGAATTTTCCCGAAGCTACATTTTCAGAACCTCCGAAAAGAAGGTGTTCAAACAGGTGTGCAAATCCGGTTTTCCCGGGTATTTCCCTGCTTGAGCCTACATGGTACATGATGGCATATGCGATCATTGGGTCAGAATGATCGGTATGAAGTATCACCTGAAGCCCGTTCGGCATAACATACTTCTCATAACTTATTTTCAGTTTGTCTGCCTGGTGGGGAGCTCTGGTACAAGCTGTGCTGACCGATATAAGGGCCAGAATGGAAAAAACCTTAATAAGGTCGTGTATTTTATTCATTGTCAATAATTTGGGTTAAATAATATTTAATTAAGTTAATCATTGATTGTCAGTTTATAAAGTTAAAAGAATTGAATGACTATATTCAAAATTAAGCAATTTTTACTTTCCTTCTTTAACCAACAGGATTTTTAGGGACAATTTTGTGTATATTTCCTCGGTGTTCTGAATCAATAAAACTGAATTTATATGAAAAAAACTTTAATTGGTTTCCTGGTCTTGGCAACAGCTTTGAATATTTCGGCACAGGAGAATGAAACTGCAGTTTATCAGAACCTGGCCAGAGATATATTCAAAGAGCTTATTGAGATAAACACTACTTTCAGGTATGGTAGTACAAAAGCTGCAGAGGCCATGGCAACCAGGCTCAGATCTGCAGGATTTTCTGACAACGATATTCAGGTAATCGGACCCGATGAGCAACATAAGAACCTGGTGCTCCGTTTCAGGGGACAAGGAAAATTAAAGCCGGTCTTGTTCATCTGTCATCTCGATGTAGTTGAAGCTCTGCGTTCGGACTGGTCAGTTGATCCGTTTACCTTTCTGGAAAGGGATGGTTATTTTTACGGACGTGGTACCACTGACATAAAAAATGATGACGCGAGCCTTGTAGCTAATATTATCCGGCTTAAAAAAGAAGGATTTATACCAAATCGTGACATTATCATTGCATTGACGGCAGATGAAGAAATGGGGAACGCAAATGGGGTTAACTGGCTGGTAACAAATCATAGGGATTTAATTGATGCTGATTTCTGTATAAATCCTGATGGGGGAGGTGGAGATTCAAAAAATGGAAAACCTGTAACAATGTCAATTCAGACAACCGAAAAGGTATATGTTTCATTCCGGCTTGAGACAAATAACAAAGGAGGCCATAGCTCATTGCCTGTAAAAGATAACGCTATTTATCGACTTGCAGCAGGATTAACACGGCTCGCAGCTTACGATTTCCCTGTCAGGCTGAATGAGACAACCCGCAATTATTTTGAAAAGGTTGCAGCTCGTGAGTCAGGTCAGATAAAATCCGATATTTATGCCATACTCGGGAATCCCCAAGATACTGCAGCGTCCAGACGTCTGGAGGATTCATCGGCGTACTATAATGCAATGATACGGACAACTTGTGTAGCAACTATGATGAGTGCTGGTCATGCTGAAAATGCGCTTCCCCAATCCGCTCAGGCAACTGTAAACTGCCGAATGCTGCCGGATGATAATCCCGACAATGTTATGTCGATTCTTAAATCTGTTCTTGCAGATAGTCAGATATCGATTACCCGGGTTTACTCATCGATTATTGCTCCAGTATCACCATTAAAGGATGATATTACCATTCCGGTAAATCAGATATCTTCATCAATGTGGCCGGGAGTAAATGTGACCGCGATTATGTCAACAGGTGCTACAGATGGAAAGTATTTGAGACATCAGGGAATTCCGGTTTATGGTGTATCGGGTATGTTTGGAGATATTGATGATATCCGGGCTCATGGAAAAGATGAAAGAATAGGAGTTAAAGAATTTAATAACGGAGTGGAGTTCATGTACCGTTTCATAAAAGCTTTGTCATCAGAAAATAATTGAGGCATATCATTTTTCAACTTATCGTAACATGAACAAATTTGCTGTTTGACAGTTATATTACCAGATATATTAAAGTAAGAAGCCGGAAGAAATGACCTCTTAGGACTTCAGGCTTTTTAAATACGGAATCAACTTTTTATAAAGATTTTAAAACTATATAAGATATGAAAATTGCGATTATAGGAACAGGAATAGTTGGAAAAACTATTGCATCCAAACTGGTGGAACTGAATCATGATGTCATGATGGGAACACGTAATGTGTCAGATAAACTGGCGAGTACTGCAACAGATAATTATGGAAACCCGCCTTTTGGCGAGTGGATAAAAACAAACAGCAAAGTTAAATTTGGATCGTTTGCTGAGGCAGCTGCTTTCGGAGAACTGGTGGTTAATGCTACAAATGGCAGTAATTCGATAACGGCGCTGATTCTGGCCGGTACAAAGAATCTTGCAGGGAAAGTACTCATTGATATTGCAAACCCTCTCGATTTCAGCAATGGTATGCCGCCAAGTTTGCTGCCCGGACTAAACAATACTAACTCGCTGGCGGAAGAAATTCAGAAAACATTTCCTGATACTATGGTTATAAAAACGCTTAATACGATGTGGTACGGATTGATGGTTAATCCTAGCTTAGTAGGGAATGGAGATCATATTAATTTCATCTCAGGAAATAATTCAGAAGCCAAGAATAAAGTAATAAAGCTTCTAAACCAGTTCGGTTGGCTGGATAAAAATATTCTTGATATTGGTGATATCACAGGGGCCAGGGCAACAGAATCATTGCTTCCTATATGGTTAAAAGTAATGGGAGTAACAAAAAACGGTGCCTTTAATTTTAGGCTCGTCCGGTAAATTCAGATAGCAAATACCCGAATAAAAAAAAAACAGTATATTAAACATTTTTTAAAATGTAATAATATACTGTATTCTTCTGGCTTTTAATCCTCCACATGTAAATCAGACAGTTACAATCATTTTAACTATCTGATTAAAATCAGGATGTTTGATTATTATTAGTTACTGGCAGTAGCTCCCTGATAATTAAAAGAAATGCTTCTTTTTGTATTATCTTTCTCAACTGTAACGCGGAAATGCTGTTCTACACTGCTATTATCGTGATCATGAAAGAATCTGATAATCTCTTTGTCTCCAACTACTTTCCAGTCTTTATATTGACTTTTTGAAAGTGATTCCATTACATTAGCTGGTACAGGAATATTGGAAGCAGCTTCTCTGCTTTCGACTAGTTCGCCTTTTGCTGTATAAACAGCCCACAGTTCATGTCCGGTTGTCGTTATCATTCTAACTTCATATCGATCGAGCTTAATATCTGATGCTCCGACATCATAGACCCAACCATACTCTTTTAATGCATATGGGAACTTTGACCATGTTCCTTTATCAGCAATATCAAACCGAGTTTGAGCAGCTTTTAAGACTGCAGCAGGAACTTGTTCCTTTGTAATCTTAACGTTTACTAAGGGTACCCGGTCATCTACATTGTAATCATGATCAACCTGGGCCATAAGAGGAAACAAAAAACCTGATAACGCTAAAACTAAAATCAATAACTTTTTCATAATTTTTAAAAATTTAAATGTTAACTACTTTATTTTAACAGAAACAATCTTGTAGACTAAATGTTTAATTAGGTTTTAATATTTTAATAAAATATATTTAATTAGATTTTAATAATAGTATCCCAATTTACAAAAAAAAATTAAAATCAACGAATTATTTGTATCTGTTTTTTAGATAATCAAGACTTTTACTTAAATTTTATTTTCCCATATTATAATAGAATCTTTCATGGATAATCTGTCCGTCTTCCCATTTCTGNNTGTTATAGCCTTTTTTTCATCAGCTGTTATGGCTCTGATACCACTTCCGTGTACATCTTTTATCATACCCATGAAATCCTCCTGAAATTTCAGGTTTGCTGCCTTCCCTTTGCGGGTCTCTCCGGATGCTTCTACCATAACTACATCCTTATGATAATATTTATTAAATGCATCAAGCATTTTTCCCTGTGCCAGCATATCATATATGTCTTTGGCTTTGTCGTAATAGCTCATATTATTTTTTTAGAATTAGTAATAATAGTTAACAAATAAATCATGAAGAAAGTTTAGAGAACCAAAGTTATTTATGCATAAGGATCCTGTTATTCTTCCGGGTGAGACTATTTAATGTTTTCTTAACCTCGTAGTTACATTATTTAATTCTCTATGGTTAAACCTGAAGGTTATTCTTCTATGTGTTACTCAGTATTAATCTGTATCAGTTTCCTGTCTTCCCGAACCACCACGCCTTTACGCCTTTATGCCATTTAGTTATCCGATAGCTTCTTCCTCAAATTTCTTTTTCCTTTTCGTTTGATTCTTCGCCAGACTTTCTATATTTACAATTTACCTTCTTGATCACTGCAATTTTAATGGAATATGATTATATAGTAATTGGTTCAGGATTCGGTGGCAGCGTTACCAGCCTTCGTCTCATTGAGAAAGGTTATAAAGTCCTTCTGCTGGAACAGGGAAAACGATTTAATCCGGAAGATTTTCCCAAAACAAACTGGAACATTCCAAAATACCTTTGGATTCCGGCTCTGAGGTGCTTTGGATTTCAGAAACTTTCATTTTATAATACTGCAAGTATTTTGAGTGGAACAGGAGTGGGAGGGGGAAGTCTGGTTTATGCCAATACCCTGTACATTCCGCCTGATGAGTTTTTTAGCAATCCTTCCTGGAACAGATTCGGCGACTGGAAAAAAATACTTGAGCCATTTTTTGACCGGGCTTCATTCATGCTTGGAAGAAAGAAATACTCAAAGATGAATACCGAAGATAAGATTCTTGAGGATGTTTCAAAAGATATGAATGCTCACGGTACATTTGAAACTGTTCATGTAGGAGTAAACATTGATGGATCTGAAAAGGAAACAGATCCATATTTCAACGGGTTAGGACCTCTTCGTAAAGGATGTATTGAATGTGCAGGATGCATGGTAGGATGCAGGGAGAATGCTAAAAACACTCTCGATAGGAACTATTTATGGTTCGCTGAAAAAATGGGATTGGAGATTATTCCTGAAACCAAGGCAGAAAAGATATCCTTTCATGACTGCCAGTATCATGTTGAAACAATAAGCATAACATCTTTTTTCAGAAAGAGAAAGAAGGTTTTCACAGCTAAAGGAATTATAGTAGCTGCCGGTGCATTGGGAACATTGGAACTCCTGCTCAAACAGAAATACAAATATGCAACTCTTTCATCTTTATCAGATACTCTGGGATATGATTTAAGAACCAATGCAGAAACTCTATGTGCCGTTTCCGGTGGTTTTGAAAAACTCAATAATGGTCTGGCTATTACATCAGTCTTCAGCCCTGATCCCTTGACACATGTTGAGATCGTTAAATATCCCGATAGTTCCAATGCCATGAAATGGTTTTTCGGCCTATCGGTCAACGGAGCCGGAACATCAGCCGGCAGGACATGGAAATTGTTTGTGAAGACCGTTACCCACCCATGGTCGTTTCTTAAAACGGTTTTTAA
>PLMC01000122.1:0-8209 GCA_003141495.1 Bacteroidales bacterium | reverse complement strand
ATACCTCAGAATATTTTGCTTGAGGTTTTTTTCAACAGGCCGACAACAGCTCATATCCTTGGAGGATGTCCAATGTCTGACTGCATTGAAACGGGCGTTGTGGACAAAAACCTGAAGGTCCATGGATACCCCGATTTTTATATTACCGACGGTTCAGTAATTCAGGGTAATGTAGGAGTAAATCCCAGTCTTACTATTACGGCGATGGCTGAATATTGCATGAACTTGATACCTTCTGTAGCTGATTCGTCTGTTACTTATATTTCTAAACAATTAAAACTTCTTGAAGAAGAATGGAAAAAGAAGACATAGGACTGATTATTGAGTCGCAACGGAAATTTTTTACCACAGGTAAAACATTAAATACTGAGTACAGAATTAAGATTCTGAAAAAGTTGCGTTCTCTGATAATATTGCATGAACATGATATTGTTGATGCTTTATGGAAAGATTTTCACAAACCTGAATTTGAAGTAATTGCTACCGAGACACGGTTTGTAATAAAAGAACTGACTTTTGCTATTCGAAAACTGAGAAGCTGGTCAAGGTCCAGAAGAGTCTATACTCCAATAATGCATTTCCTTTCGCGAAGTTTTGTTACTCCTCAACCTTATGGACAGGTACTGATACTATCACCCTGGAATTTTCCTTTTCAGCTTGCTTTTGTACCATTAGTAGGGGCAATTGCTGCCGGCAATTGTGTGATCCTTAAAGTTTCAAGCCAGGTCCCTAACACAGCAATGGTGATAGAAAAGATACTGAAAAACCTGCCCATGGAATTGGTTTCCATGATTAATGGTGATCATAGCACAAATGAATACCTGCTCGACCAGAAATTCGATTTTATATTTTTCACGGGAAGCCCGGCTGTGGGAAGACATGTAATGCAAAAAGCAGCTGAAAACCTGATCCCGGTTTCTCTTGAGCTTGGAGGTAAGAATCCGTGCGTTGTTGCGGCAGATGCCAGGCTTGATTTCGCTGCAAAAAGGATTGCATGGGGAAAATTCCTGAATTGCGGACAGACATGCGTCAGTCCTGATTATTTGATAATTGATAGAAAGGTAAAGGATCGGTTCCTGGAGCTTATTTGCGGTGAAATTAAATCGTTTTATGGTGAGAATCCGGAGAAGAGCAATGATTATGCAAGAGTTATCAGTTCTGAGAATGTTCACAGGCTTTCTGCTTTTATGAAGACTGGTGAGATTGTAACTGGTGGCATAACCGATGCCGGATCAAGATACGTTGCCCCAACAATAATAAATAATGTAAAACCCGGCGATCTTATAATGCAGGAAGAGATATTCGGGCCGGTTCTTCCTGTAATCGAATTTGAAAATTTCGAAGATGTTTATAGCATAATTGAACAAAATCCTAAACCACTTTCAACTTATATTTTTACGCAAAATAATAAGCTTATCCGGGAGTTTCTGAGAAGAACCTGTTCCGGTAATGCAGCTATTAATGAGACGGTATTGCAAATTGCTTCACCGTATTTGCCTTACGGAGGTGTAGAAAGCAGCGGCATGGGCAGGTATCATGGAAAATCCTCATTTGATACTTTTTCAAACCTCCGTTCAGTGCTTGTAAAATCGAATCTGTTTGATATACCTGTTCGTTATCCTCCATATTCAAGGTTTAAGGCAAAGATCCTCAAATTGATTATAAGGTAATTGTTGTCTGACATTAAGCTCATTAACGTACTGAATTATAGCCTCCTGGTATTCCTTTTTTGGAAAGGACTATCTGCCACACCTGACTGCGCCTTCTTGATCTGAATGAACCCGCGGAAGAAAGGAGAAAATATTTCCACATTCTGTAAAAGCGATCTGAATATTTACTTTTAATTTTCTCCCAGTTCTTATCAAAGTTATAATACCAGGCCATGAGAGTTTTATCATAATCAGTTCCGAAGCTATGCCAGTCTTCCATTACAAACAGGTTTTCGATTGCTTTTCCGATCTGAGAGACAGAAGGAAGCATACCATTTGGAAAAATATATTTTTCTGACCATAGGTCAAGTCTGTCCCCAGTAGTATTCGTTCCGATCGTATGAAGGAGAAAGAGTCCGTCCTCATTCAGGCAATTGTCTGCAACTTCAAAGAAAGTTTTGTAATTTTTATAGCCTACATGTTCAAACATACCTACACTGATAATTCTGTCATACTTTTCATTCAAATCGCGATAATCCATCAGACGGATATCTACAGGAAGCCCTTTGCATAATTCTCTTCCAAGTTCCACCTGCTCTATAGATACTGTTATTCCTGTAACTTTAACATCATATTTCTCCACGGCATATTTTCCAAAAGCGCTCCAGCCGCAACCAATATCAAGAACACTCATTCCTGGCTTAAGACCGATCTTACGGCAGATTAATTCAAGTTTGTTCTCCTGGGCCTCATCTAAATTCTGTGCATTCTTCCAGTATCCACAGCTATATGTCATCCGTTTATCGAGCATATTCTGAAAGAGATCATTGCCCAGGTCATAATGCTTTTCTCCTACTATAAATGCTCTGCGCTTAGTTTGCAGGTTGAAAAGTCTTACTGATAAAAGTCTGATGAGGATTGATAATTTCCGCCTGATTTTTTCGTCAAGCTGAGCATGTAAAATCTGAAATATGAATTCATCGACTTTGGCTGCATCCCACCAACCATCCATATAGGATTCACCCACTCCCAGTTCCCCTTCGGTAAGAGCTCGTCTGTAAAAGTTATCATTCTTAATAGTGATATCCCAAGTACTATTCCCGTTTACCTTCACGCCGGCAAGTGATAAGATATCTTCCGCAATTTCTTTGTAGCTGTTCTTCATAACATTTATCAGATTTTAGTTTAGATAAAATGGTCAGGAAGAAGTTTTTATTTCAGTGGAGACTCACATTAAAATATATATTGATTTATAAAACAGCAATGGTTTTATTTTTGTTCAATCTTTATCCAAATTTATTATATAATTTGATACTTGTCAATAATTTTATAATTGTCTCGCAGTCTTTAAACTGACCGGTGATTTGCTGGCCAGGATTTTTCCCCACTAACAGTATATTCTGAATCTTCTTTAAGCGGGGCAGCCAGTAAATATAATCCGTGTTATAAGCGTAAGCCTCGGGCATTTTTTTCCTATTGAAGTAATTTAATGTACCTGCCTGACCATAATTATAACAGATTACCAGCGTATTTTCCCGCTCATTAGCCGGGATCATATTATAGGTTGCCTGGTCCAGATATAGAAACTCATCCCGGTGAAGCTCATAAACAGGATTAACAACTACAACCTGCAGAATGAACTTAATTATAATAAGAAGAAACAGAATCCAATATCTGTCAATGAAACCTCTGAGTTTTAATTGCATTTGAATTCTGTTTTATTTATTTGTTTATAAGGGAAGTCTCAAAAGATCAAAACTGAAATTTAAAAAATCAACAGAAAGTCTTATGTCTGTTTATTTCTAATCATTTAATCTACAAATTAATTATACTTGCTTTTCAGCAAAAGAGATGTAATTTTAACTGAGAATTATATGTTATATTAAATCTGATATAGGATAAAGCCTAAATAATTGTCAATTTAAAAAACATTAACGCATTTTAAAATGATGTCAAAGATTTTATATTGGCTTCCCCGGTTTTTAGCTATAATTTCACTTCTTTTTATGACTGTCTTTTCGTTCGATGTGTTTGGCGGGGAAGAGTCTTTTGGATTGAAGATGATGGGATTTCTGGTTCATAATATTCCGGTGTTGATATTGGTCGCTGTTTTAATTATTGCATGGAAATGGGAGATGGCCGGCGGGGTTCTATTTATATTGGCTTCAATATCCGGAACTGTTTTTTTCCATTCCTTTTCAGGAAATCCGGGTTCACTAATAGTTATTGCTCCATTTTTGATCATAGGAATACTATTCATCATTCATAGTTTCTTTTATGTAAGGAGTCGTAAAAGGAAGAGTGAGCAGGTTTCTTTGTAAACTGAGCCTGCGAATATGCATCAATCACGGATCAGAATAAATATTTATTAGTTTAAAGAGAAGATTGATTATTTTTGAAGAAGGTCGTCAATTATCCTGATTGAATCTAATATACATTTTTCACAGACGGTTTCAAACAGGTTGTGTTCTTTTGCATAACGATGTCCTTCATCTGTTTTTATTTCACATTTCAACAACGATCTGCAATTAGTAGTTCCATGGATCTGATTAAATTTTTCGCTAAATTTCTGAACCATTCTATATGTTTCTTCTTTTCTCTTACTGTTATCTGCAAACTTCTTACAGTTATTTATACCGAGTACCATGAAAGATCCTGTAACTGCGCCACATGTTTCCTGCAGTCTGCCCATTCCGCCACCAAAGCCGCATGATACACTCAATGCCAGGTTATTATCAAAACCCATTTCATCTGCATGAGCTGTCAGTACAGCTTGAGCACAATTAAGACCTGATCTGAATGACTCTATTGCTTTTTCTTCAATTTGTTTCATCATTTTATTTTTTTCTTTAAAGCTAATATTTTTTAACCCGGGTAAGTTCAAAATCCTTTAAAAGAACAAATGTATAACCCATTTTCCTGAGTTTCGGAACGATTTTCTCAAGAGCTTCTTTCGTATTCCATTCAGGGTGATTAAAATGCATGATGACAATTGCTCCTGGTTTGATGTTTTTCAGGACATTCTCTTCAATCATCGAATCAGGTGCAAATGGTACAGCATCACCTGAAAGGACCTGATAACTTACTACTGAAATACCCAACCTTGCAGCCATACTAACGCAGGTTTCATCTATAAATGCTGTTGCTGACCTGTAAAACCGGGGTCGATGACCGGTAAGAGCTTCTATTTTTCGGGCATTTGCTTCAATTTCATCAAATGCTTCTCGTATATCTGAAGTGCCCTGAATACCATACACGCTTTTGCCATCTGTGGAACAAGGTTTGTGGTTAAGACCGTGGTTTTCAATCTCAAACAACGTATCTCGTGAAAGATCAAGAAAAACAGAAAATTGTGAATCGATCCACTTTCCGGTAACAAACAATGTTGCAGGAATCTTTTCATTATGCAGGTAATCTATTAATTCTTTATCGTATCTGTTCCCATTTTTGCCGCCACAGGCATCAAATGTAAATGCAATGATTTTTTTTTGTGTAAGTATTTTCTCATAAACACCGGTAACAAATTCTCCCCAACGTCCTGACGGCATGTGGGCAAATTCGGAAACAATTTCTGACCTTAATTCTGAATACGATTTGTCATTATTCAGCTTTTTCAGAAAATTTGGATTCATAAAGTCTTTTGCATCCTGAGCTGAGGCTGGTTTTACACTGGTGAGAATTAAAAGAAAAAGGAAAATAGTTCGCATATGAGAATTTGTTATTTCATTCTGTCAATTAAGCCAAAATGTTTCAAAACCCTTAGTGCCCTTAATGTGTTCCATTTGCTTGCTTTCCCCGGCTGTTCCATATCGAAGTGAATTTGTCCGTTATGCTTTGCCTGAAGTGGCCATGTCATATCAGATAACGCAATCAGCTTCAGTTTCAACCAACCAGTCATCCGTAATAAAACCTTTAACTTCAATAAAGCTACAGGCTGGGCGTATCTCAGAAAAATATTCCCCATGAGCCCTGGCTGCATTTTCCCAATCTGAAATATCTTTCAGGTATATTCTTGTTCTTATAACATTTTCTAAATGACCGCCGGCATCGGTTATTGCTTTGAGCATAATTTCAAGGCACCTTTTTGTTTGATTGTACAGATCGTTTGGATAAGAGGTTGTTCCATCTTTCGCAATCGGTGCTGTTCCGGCTACTGCAATTATGTTACCAATTCTTACAGCTCTTGAAAATCCGATTGGTTTCTCGTATTCTGATCCTGATGAGATGTTTATCCTTTTCATATAAAGATTTCTTTAAATTCAATCAATTCGATTGGAGCGCCATTATGTTCGATCATGGCAACTATTATTCCTACGGATGGTGAGTTCGGTTCGGTAATTACTTTTAAATCATGTGCTGAAAGCTCATAATCCAGATCCACTACCTCGAAGGCCAAATGAGGAACAGTTTGAATTAGTCTGTCAATAGGACTATTCTCTTCAAACCGCATCCACTCTATGCCAAATGGACTCTCACTAAATCCTGATACAAAAAATTTAAATTGCGGAACGTATTTTTCCCCTGGCATAATCTCATCGGTTGGTATTCCAAGGTGATGATATTTCCATCCCCATTTTTCTATTGATTCCGGTTGTTCATTATCTGACCTAAGGTTCTTCATGTGCAATTATTTTAAACATTCCATGCAGACAGAAATTCAAAACAGGAAGCAATAAAAAAAAGTGGAACAACGAGGATGTAAACATATCCTAAATCAATAATGCTGTCTTTATGAACTTTGAGTTTTTGTATATGCCATCCATTCACCTTGTTATAATTATAAAATTCTGCGCCACATCTGATTCCTGCACCAATAGCCAACGAATAAGGAATGAATTGCAGCAGCAATACAAAGAAATAGTAGAATGTTGATTTGAAGTTTTTGAACCGGCTTTTATGTTCCGAATCTATTGAAACAATACCGCCAACCCAACCTTGTTTCAATACAAAAAAATAGGGTATTACAATACTAAATCCCATTATGGTCTGCGGTATGGCTCCAAAAAAAAGATTTCCCATAAAATCATTCAAAGCAGCTGAAAAGTTTTTTCCTTCCTGATAGTTTATTGAGGCTTTATCACTTTTTATTGCCTTTCCGACTATATTGTCTCTCGAAGAAACTGCAAATTGACTTCCTGCATGTGACATTATGATACCTGTCAGACATGAAAGGCAATAGGCAACGAAAATTGTCAATACATATAATCTACATCGTTTTATCGCTGTATAAACTTTACTGATAAGATTTATCATGGTTCCGTCATTACTAAAATGGCTACTAATTATTTATCATGTGAAGTTATTAATTTTAGGATTTAAGAACCTGAATTCAGCACTAAGTTTTAGTTTTCTGAATAATTTCAATTTCTTTCTGCAAAAACTGTTCGAACAGAGATGCTTTTTTTTCAATTTGCTTTTTACCGGCAAGTCAGATTTTTGGAAAAGATTCATCTCAATAATGACTTTATTTTTTTTTGAATTGTCCGTTTCCATAATCCTTCAACCTGTCCGTTTACTACAATTGGCGGATGAAAAATTGCGTTGTCGGATACTGTACTTTTATTATTAATTAGTGCAAGTGAACTACTTCTTTCTTTATAACTGATCAGAAACTCTGCTTCCAATGGCCCATTTTGTCATTGAATAATCCTGGGCCTGCATTGCACCCATCCAGCTGACAATTTTCCTGGCAGTACTAAATTCTGTTGCTTCAACTTTCTGGCTTCTTAAGCGAGCATTTGATATTTCCCTTGATGTCATCAATGTTATTTTAATTTTAATTATTAGGAACGGTGAAGGTGCCTGGATTTGTTTCTGATAATAAGCTCAATATTAAAACTATAAAATATTTATTGATTCTTTATCAAAATTAGATTAGTTTTTGTTTCCAGAATTCTGGGGATTTAAGTTAATTTGCAGCCAAAAGCGGCCCGTAGCTCAGCTGGCAGAGCACGTGACTCTTAATCATGGGGTCGAGGGTTCGATTCCCTCCGGGCCGACTAAATTATTGATTCACAGTATTTTTTGAAGTTGTTAAGGATGGCCTGCCATCCTCCTTTTCTGAGATCCACTTAAATGGTTGCTGGATGCTGGTTTCCTGGAGTTGATTATTTTATTGGAAAAAACAATCTACGGGAAACCAGCAACGTACAATATTCAGTATAACTACTATATGTTAACCCTGATTTGCAAACTCAATATTTTTATTGCACCACGAGAATTTATTATCTAAATTTGTCTTGCCCCGGAGACATCGTAAGAGTCCTGACCCGATAGTTTACATCATGGACCGGCAAACATCTGATTTATAAATTATTAATTAATTGGAGGAAATCATTATGAAAACCAGAAGCTCTTTTTCAGTACTAATCTTTTTTATCATTATTGCTATTGGTCTGGCTATTGCATATTCAGGAAATAGTAATCTCACAGGTTCCGGAACTTTAGTTATAGGTGTAATTACATTTCTTCTTGCCATAATAATTTCAGCTGCAATTAAGATAGCTGACCAGTGGGAAAAAGCTGTTGTTCTGCGGTTAGGTCAGTTTCAGTCGTTAAGA
>PLMC01000052.1:45965-57654 GCA_003141495.1 Bacteroidales bacterium | reverse complement strand
GGAGGAACGGCCGTATACCACTTACCTTTTATTCTGCCGAGGTTGGGACAATCAACCGCTTCCAATACCTTAAACCGGTCATTAACCGTTGTGTCCTGAGGTTCAATTTTTGCATTCCCCTCCATGTTTGACTGTCCAAAACACAAAAAGATATAAAAATTCGGGTTTTGTGAATATGTTTTTACAGTTAAAAGAAATCCTGCTACCAGGAGCAATCCAATTTTAGTTTTCATCTTTTGCAGATTTAAAGTTACTTATATGTTCTATTTAAAAAGGAGCTGGGCAAAATTATAAAGGTTGTTTCTCCATACAGGCCAGGTATGCCCTCCAGGATATTCGCTATATATATACTTTACCTTCAGTTCGTCCAGTTTTTTCAGAAGTGCCTGGCAGTTATTGTATGCTATATCCTCTTTACCGCCCACTCCTATCCAGAGAAGATTAAGATTATTTTTAATCTTGTCGTTATTAGCTTTCATAAATTCATACTGCTTATTTGCAAGGTCGTTCTGGGCGGGCATTATCCATCCTGAACTGAATACACCGAGATATGAAAATAATTCAGTGTTATTAATCCCCACATAAAGAGTTTGAATACCGCCCATAGACAGCCCTGCGAGAGCCCGGCTCTTTNNGCAGCAATAAGGTTATCGAGGATCAGATCTGTTTTTCCCTGTGTTGCCCATCCTCTTTCATCTTCACCACCACCATGCAAAATGTAAAGTACTGGATATTTTTCGTTGATATTAATGTCATAACCAGCAGGTTTATATATGTAAAACTGACGCCAGCTGTTAAACACAGTCGAAAAATAACGTTTTATACAGATTTCACCACGAGGTACATCTTTTTCTGCATAATAACCATCTCCTTTGAAAGGCACTTCGATGCCGCTGGCCATTCTTCCCATTCCATAAAATGTCTCACTTGCAGGATCCACCAAAGCCATTCCATCGACTAGGAGTGAATAATAATGAAATCCCTCAGATAAGGAATCCGTTGTCACCTCCCATATTCCCTCGCTGTTTTTTACCATGTCGTATTTCTTTACCAGGTCGAGCTGAACCTTTTGGGCATCAGGGGCCTTAACACGAAATATTGCACGGCTGTCGGGCAGTATCTGCGGGTATTTGACTCCCCTTATATTTGATGAAGGCGGAATCCCGACAACACTGTATTTGTTGAATTTTGATACATCCACAGGCTTGAATAAAAGCTGTGAAAACATGAATAAAGAATTCTTCCAGACTTTAAAGTCATGTACTCCGGGTTCTATATAATAGATATGAGGGACATCATTAGCGTTAAGGTAATCGTGTGTTCGCTGGCTGAATGTAATCAGGCCGTCGTTGTCACCGCAAGATATCCATAGCAATTTCAGTTTTTTTCTGGCGTCTTCAGGGTTTGGCAGTAATTGCTCAGGTGGTTTAGTATTAGGAGCTGAGGAGAACCCACCTATCCAGGCAAACTGGTCGAGGTTGCCCAGTCCGAAATTTAGCGATTGTCCTCCACCCATCGACAAACCAGCTATAGCACGATGTTCACGGTCTTTAAGTACCGGGTATTTTTTTTCAATAAATGGAATAAGATCGTTAAGCAGATCTTTTTCGAATGTTGCGAATGCCTGAACTTTATCAGGTGCCATTATATTCCCTTTGGCCGAGTCATCTTTAGTAGCACGGCCGTTAGGCATAACTACTATCATCGGTTCAATTTTATTCTCTGCATAAAGATTATCAAGAATAACTTGTGGATGACCTCCGTTTAACCATTCCTTCTCATCACCACCAATTCCGTGCAAGAGATATAAAACAGGATACTTTTTGCTTTTTGAATATGCCGGCGGCGTATAAATCAAGGCTCTGCGATTCTTACCGACAGTCCTTGAAAGATAGCTGATGGTATCTATTTTCCCATGAGCAATTCCTGTGCGAAGGGAGTCAAAACCTACAGGGGCATGCTTTACGATATTCTGTGAATATGCAGTAAAAATGACTACGATCAGTGCTGTAAAGAGCGCAATTAACTTTTTCATTATTCTTTAAATTTAAATTGTTTTAATTCTATTTGTTCAAAAGAAAAGGTGCTGCAATATAACTGAATGAACCTTAAGCTAATGTTTATCGGGAATCGCTACTGCAGCGGGCAGGGACTCAGCGGGTTTGCCAAAGACAGTGAATTCTAAGATCCCAAGTGGTGTGGTTCGTGGCCAGTTTGTGATGGTCAGCCGTACAAAACGGCATTTCACCGGAGATATTTCCTCAAAAATCGTATTTCGTGAGATAGTGTTCTTTGTCTGATCAAGAGCCATAGTGAAAGTCTTCCCATCCATTGATACCTCAATCTTATATTGATACGTATCTGATGACTGCGCTGTGGGAGTAGTCGATACCGTTGCTGCCGGAGGCCTGCCAAAGCCCCGTCTGCCTCCATTAAACATCAGGCGAACGGCGTCAATGTTGAACAATTGGACAACATCAAAGCGTGTCGCAGGGGAAAGTTCTATCGTAAGAGCAGGCACCGAATCAGCAGGTGTGGGTTCCCACCAGGTACCGCTGGAGTTGTCCACAGCATAAGCTGCTTCGCGTCCCGGCTGTTCAGAGGAGAATTTTGAAAGCGCATTCATTGCGCGGACTTTGTTAATGGTCACCGGTATTGAACCACTATTCCCTTTTGCAGGATCGCTGACAGCAGCGGGAGCCCATTGTGGAGTATTAGTGATGTTTACCGACATGTAGCCATCCTTATCGAAGGTGATACGATCCATTCCGATTCGCCGTCCGCCGGGAGGGTTCGAAAGAACAATCGTATAGAACTGCCAGAGATTCCCATCTGGCCCTTCAACGACACTGCCATGAGCAGTACCGGTAACCAGGCCATCTGTCTTTCGCAGCAAAGGATTGTTCGGAGCATATGTAAACGGCCCCATGGGCGACTTCGAAGTATAATATCCTTCGGCGTACGTTTTCCATTGTGTCCCGGAAGCTGAATATTGCAGATAATAAGTACCGTTGTGCTTTTGAAGCCAGGGACCTTCGATCCATGCAACATCCGTGTACTCGTTCATTTCACCATAGCGTTCCCATATGTGGTTGCTGTCAAATCCGAACAGATGTTTAACCGGACCAGCAAATCTTGTAAGGTCATTGGGATCAAGGGGTACAACGTAGATACCACTAACTCCCCGACCCGGGTAATAGAGATACGGTTTATTATCATCATCAATGAAAATTTTCATGTCGAAAGCGCCATTCCAGCCACCTGCAACATTTGGTGTGTTCTTCCATTCTCCAAGACTGGTATAAGGGCCAAGTGGATTGGCTGCTTTGAAAAGCGGTCCATCATTTCCACACATATAGAAACTGCCGTTGAATTTAACGACGTCAGGTGCGACTGGAACGTTTTCAACACGCTGGAAAGACCAGTTAAGCATATCATCAGAGATCCATGCTCCACCACCTGTGCAAAACATATAGTACCTTCCTTTCTCCTTTATAACTGTGACATCGCCCGATGCATTACCTCCCGGTGCGATGACCATAGGCAAAGGATTACAATAACGCGCAGCTTTACCAATCTCGGGGTTTTGTGCGTGAATGGATGATACAGGCAGAATACAGAATATTGCACCGACAAGCAGTAAGCGCAAAATGGACTTATTATTCATTTTGTTTTTTTGTGTTTTACAATGTTTTATGCTGTTAGAAATTTGTATTTAATTGACAATACATAAAGAATCTATTTTTCTCATTTACTGATATTTAAATATATGTTATTTGAAAAGTAATGGTACGAACTGAAACAAGTCTCTTCTCCAGGTTAACCATTCATGAGCAGTGCCTGTGGATTGGTAAAAGACATATTTGATACCTGCTTTTTCTAACATAGCACGAAATGCTCCAACAGAGCCCGGGAACGGATTAGGCTCTTTCGTGCCCAGGCCAAGCCAGAATAGTTTTATCTGCTTGTTAAGTGCTTCCCCGTCTTTGAACTTCCCGTTCGAGAATGTTGCCGGATCAAGTTCTGCCACGCTCGGAAAGTTCGACGTTCCACTGAAGCCACCAATATACGAGAACTTATCGAGATTGTTCATTGTGATCTGGATGGTCTGATTGGCTCCCATTGAAAGGCCGGCCATGGCTCTATGCTCACGGTCAGCTTTTGTGCGATAATTAGTGTCAATCATTGGGATGATCTCATTGATCATGACTTCTTCGAAAGCTGAAAAACCACCAGAACCACCGGCGGGAGCACCTCCCGCTTGTGGTGGTGTCTGATTTGGTTTTGTTGCATAGCCTTTGTCCATGACAATGATCATCGGTATTGCTTTCTTTTCAGCGATCAGGTTGTCAAGAATAAGGTTTGCTTTCCCCTGAACATTCCATCCTGTTTCATCCTCACCCATACCGTGCTGGAGATAGAGTACAGGATAACGGGTAGATGTGTTTTTATCATAATCAGGAGGAGTATATACAAAGCATCGCCGCTGTGAGTTAGTAATCTTAGAGAAATATAGATTCTGGCTAATCTTGCCGTGGGGAACATCCTTGAGAGCGTAGAAGTCCTGATCTTTGGCAGGAACTTCAATACCGCTTCCCCAACGGCTTGCACCATAGAAATACAGGCTTCCCGGGTCAGGAACCGAAGCTCCATCGATGTTGAGCTGATAATAGTGAAAACCTTCATCCTGAGGGGCAGATTCTCCGGTCCAAACTCCTTTTTCATCCTTTATCAGATCGTATTTTACAGCTCCGATATCGATCTGTACTTTCAGTGCCTGAGGCGCCAGAATACTAGTGCGGACCCGACCTTCAGAGTTCACCTGAGGATATTGTTTGCCTGACTGGGTAGTTGATGATGTTTTGAAATCCTCCACTACTGCGGTTTGGTTAGTTTGAGCTAAACAGAAACCATTAATTAATGTTGCTGCTAAACAAACAAAGATAGATTTGAAATTCATTGAGATTACCTCCTGAGAAAATGTTTTTATTTATATAAGTTATTAAATAATCAGTTAGTTTTTAAAAAGAAGCGGTGCAAGTTCATACAAGCTTCGACGCCAGGTCTGGAACTCGTGACGTGTATTCTCAGAAACAAAGGAAACAGCATTAAAGCCGGCTTCTTTTAGCGCAACAACAGCTTTCTTTACGCCATCGGGGTTTTCGAAGCTGCCGCAGCTCACGAAGATGAGTTTGACCTTCGATTTGTCTTTAATTTCGGCTGGTGTGTAGATGCCACCGCTGAGGAGAGCATAGTGCGAGAACACATCAGGTCGGGCAAGGGTAATTGTGTGTGTTTCCATGCCACCCATCGAGAGACCGGCCATTGCGCGATGAGGCTGATCGGCGATGGTGCGAAAGTTGGCATCGACGTAAGGAATCAATTCGTCGATGAGAACCGTCTGAAATGGTTCGATCTTGAAATTTGCCATACCGCCCATCTTTACATCGTTGGTCATACCATAGGTCATCACAATGATAAAGGGCTTGATCTTTCCTTCTGCGATCATGTTGTCCATGATCAGATTGGCATGACCCTGGTTACTCCATGCGGTTTCATCCTCGCCCCAGCCATGCTGCAGATACAGCACCGGATAGCGTTGTGATTTGTCCTTGTCGTAACTGGCAGGGGTATATACAAATGCCCGGCGTGAGGTGTTTGTGCTCTTGGAGGGGAAAAGAATCTGCTGCACTTTACCGTGGGGAACGTCCTTCAACGCATAGAAGTCCTGGTCATGAGCGGGTATTTCGATGCCGCTTTCCCAACGAGTAGAACCATAGAAATTTAAAGTGCCGGGATCGTTAAATACCCCACCGTCAATTGTCAGGTGGTAGTAATGGAAACCTTCTTCCATCGGTCCTGCCGTAGTGCCTATCCATGAGCCATCCTCAGCTTTCGTGAGAGGAGTTCCTCCTCTGGTACCGCCCAGTCCCAGACTCACAATAAGGCTTTGAGCCTGGGGTGCCACGATGTGGAATCGTGCATAACCCTGCGAGTTGACCTGCGGGTAATCTTGTCCCGGTTGATTCAATGTTGAAGGTTTGAAATCGTCGATAATCTTTGGCTGGACTGTCTGCGCTAAACACAGAGAACCAGATAAAATCAATAGTGAAACTAAACCAATTAAATACTTTCTCATAATATCTCTTTTTTAATTATTGAATAAAAGCTGTGCAAATTCACGCAGACTTCTTCTCCAGGACTGCCATTCATGAGCGGTTAACGGGGAAACATAGGATGCACTCTTGATGCCGGCTTGCTGCAGTACATCAGCGGCGTTTTTGACACCGTTGGAACCAGGTTCACGGCTACCATAGCTCATAAATACGAGTTTGACCTTGGATTTGTCGGTAATCTCCGTAGGAGCAATACTACCGCCGCTGAAGAGGCCTATATATGCGAACTTATCCAGATGAGCCAACGTGATCGATTTTGTATACATGCCACCCATCGAAAGTCCTGACATTGCGCGATGCGCTTGATCGGCCAGTGTACGGAAGTTGCTGTCAACCCAGGGGATCATATCGTTGAGCATAACATTTGCATATGACTCAGTTGAGAAACGGGGACGTGGGGCTGCACCAGGAGCAGCTGCGGGTGGGGCACCTGTGACCGGAGCATCCGAGACCGGGGTACCTGTACGCGGAGGCATTGGCATTGCAGGACCAACAGCGCTGGTTTCCATAATAACAATAAATGGTTTGACCTTCCCTTCAGCAATCAGGTTGTCAAGTATTAGATTGGTTCTTCCCATTTCAATCCACACTCTTTCGTCCTCGCCACCACCATGTTGTAGATAAAGTACCGGGTAACGAGTTGAGGTGTTTTTCTCATATTCCGGAGGAGTATAAATGAAGATATGACGCCATGATTTGGCCACCTTAGAATAGTAATTTTCAATCAGCACATTGCCATGAGGTACATCTTTTATCTGATAGAAACTTCCATCCGGATCAGGGATTTCAAAGCCATTACACATATGACCATAACCCATGAATGCGTTGGTAGCCGGATCAACCACGATAACGCCATCAACAATCATCCAGTAATTGTGATAACCCTTATCCTGAGGTTCACTGGTGTAAGTCCACACACCGTCGTTACCTTTAACCATATCAAACGGGACGTTGACGATGGAAACCTGCACCTTCTGTGCATTGGGAGCATTAAAGCGGAAGGTAACCCGTGAATCGGCTTCAATACGCGGATACTTAGCTCCGGAGAGATTGTAAGGTGACACATGTGCTGTATCTGCATTAAAAACGTTTGAAGCCTGACCCGATTGGGCCAAACAGGCTTCACTAACTGACATAACAATCAGTGAAAGAAATAATAATGATTTTTTCATTTTAAAACCTCCTCAAAAATTTTAGTAAAGATGTCAATATAACTACAAATGTTCTAATTATTCAATCCTTAAAAAGAAGTGGTGCAAATTCAGCTCCGGGAACATTTGTCGAAGCCGGCTTTGAATCAGGCAGATATTCAGTCGTATGTTCTGAACAAAGGTGATTGATCGTAAACAGCATAATCAAAAAAATGTTAAATTTTTTCTCATTGTAAAATGTCATTTATAGTCAGTTAAATAAACACCAGAGAATAAAAATTTTCTCGAAGGTAAAAGTCATTATTAATTATTGAAGAATCGTTTAAATTTTATGCAAATAGTGACTGAATATTAAAAGAGAAAAATAAATCGTGTCTGGAAGTTAGTTCCGTAAATATTTGGTCGTAAAACCTTAAAAGAAATGGTTCAAGTGCACATAACAAATCAATTATTACGCGGCTGGATTAACTTGTAAGGTTCAAGTTGATCTTTGAATTTTATGATAAGCCCTTTAAGAGCCTTCTGGTCGACTTCCCCCTGACGAAGCATCTCAACCTCCTGAGTGGGTGGAATTCTCATTGCAGTAAGTTCTCCGGCTTCCAGCAGGTGGGCGGCGGTTTCGGCAATATCTAATCCGTCTTTCCATGTTCCTGCAGGATCTTTAAGCCATTTATCGCTCAGGTCTATCACCTTTGTGACCCAGCCTTCCTTGTCTGGAACTGCCGGAAGTATATCGGCGGTACGTTTGCGGAAAAAGCCCATTATTGCAGCGGCAATAGAAGGATCCCGAACAGTTCCATCCTCATAAAAAACGCCGTGGACAGGTCCCCATCCTTCTCGGACGATCATCAGTTCCCATATATACCATCCTACTTTTGCATTCATATGTTCCTGGAGAGTAATATCGTAAGGATTAGCCCGGGCAATACAACCTATTTCACCATTTATCAGAGGTTTATTCACTTTTGCTGCAAATTCTTTAGCCCTGGTTATATTGTTTCTAATCTGTCCCCGGGTTTGCATATAATCGTGAAACTGAAGTACATCAACATAATCAGCCAGTTCAATCATGCCATCTACAAATGCCATCCCAATTGTCACAGGAGTATTCGGGTCAAGTTCATGGAAAGTTTTGGCCATGAACCTGCAGTTATCAAAATTATTTAAAACTCTCTCCTTAGGAGTTGCAGGCCAGTCAGGTTCATTCATTACATCCCAAAATGCGAGTCCTGGTTCATTTGATATTGAATTAACAAGGAACTTAACCCATTCTCTTCCCTGGGCACGCAAAGATGTATCTTTCAACCAGGGTCCGCTGCCTACTACAGGCATAACCCCTATTCCCCGCTTGTGGCATTCACGTACGAAATGCCGCAGTTTTGCCGGGAGAGCATCTTTATCCTCTGTATAAACTGCATAAGGAACAAAAATTCTTACCTGGTTCAGATTGAGACTTTTTGCCAGGTTAAGATCGAAGTTGATTGTTGCGGAGTCATAATGAACCCAGCAATCAATATGATGCCGTGGCGAAGCCACATAGGCAGGTGTATAATTGAACCCTCTGATAAGTGAAGGGTCCCTGGGTCCTGTAAAATCAAATCTCGATATCTTTTTCTCATGGCCGGCGCATCCAGCCACAATAAGAATACCGAAAAACAAATAGATAATGACGTCTTTTTTCATCATACAAACAGTTAATGATTAGAATGTTTCACTTATGGGCATTAAATTACCAAATTAGTTCATAAGCAGGCACTTTAAACTTACACATAATTAGATATTAAAACCAAACAAATACTTTGATTTTATTGGTTCAAAAGAGTTAAAAATTCTTAAAATGACTTTTACGAATATAAGAATAGAAGGATTTGATTTTTTCTTTAATATTACCATAGGTATAAATATACATGGGGTTGTTGAAAAAATCCTTTTCAACCACAAAGTACACAAAGTAGGCACTAAGTACACAAATGTAAATCCTAAATATCAGATCTTTTTGACCTTTGTATAAAATGCAACCCCATAAATAGTTTGATCGTAGAATGTCTCAGTGTTCCTTGCATTAATAATAATTATCTTTATAATTGTCCTTATGAGACTTTTTACAATTATGTATAAAATGAAAACATCATCATCAAAACTGGTCGCAAATTTTGGCAGCTTAATTGCTGTAATATCTTTGTTAGCAATAATTCTGCCAGAAAATCTGATCGAGGCTCAGGAGACCGTTGATGTCGGCAAAACAGGCTGGGAAGTAAAAAGACCGGTAATGGCAGCAGCCTGTGAGAGCGGATGTCCCTGGGGAGAACTGGGAGATTATGTTAAGAAAGCAATGGAACCATTTGGATATTCAGTTATACTTTGCCGTAACTGCAACAGGTCGTATGGTCCCCGTCTGGTTTCCACACACGACTATCCGCCACCGCTTGATGAAATAAATCTGCGAGATGGCACTAATGTACGTATAAATGCTCGTGTTGATTTTGGTGTAACTTCAAGTGCAATGTTGAGCTCAGCTTACAATGGGACGCCAGGTGACAAGGAACCCTTTCGTAATCTACGCCTGATCGCAAAAATTGAGGATCCGTTCTATTTTCTGATTGCTGCAAGGAAAGAATCCGGAATTAAAGATCTTGCCAGTATTAAACAACTGCAGAAGCCTGTAAGAATTATGGGTGCCGATAACAATATGATGACCATTCTGAAATATTATAGCATATCTGCAGACGATATTAAAGCATGGGGAGGGAAAATCGGGGTTTCCATGGAAGAAGCTTTAAAAGGAGAATTTGATATAGTTTCAGGTTTTCTGGCAAGTCCTTCTTTAAATCCCGAATCTTCTTCATGGACAACTTTAAGCCAGAAATTTGATCTCTATTTTTTTGAATTGCCTGAAGAATTACTGAAACTCCTGGCACAGCAGAACGTGGATGCCGAATTTGTTGAGGTCCAGCATAGTCTGCTAAGGGGTATTAACCGCCGAATAAAAACCCTGGGCAGGTCGGGAGAATCTTTCTTTGCACGCGATGATACACCCGAGCAGGCCGCCTACGACCTGGCTAAAGCAATAGATGAAAACCACAGCGCCCTGAAATGGTTCATCAGGATATATACCTACGATCCGAACACTGTCTGGAAGAATTTCGGTGTACCTCTGCATCCGGGTGCTGAGAAATATTATCGGGAGGCAGGATACATAAAGGACTGAGAATTATTAACAGCAACTTAATAATTACATACCTTGAATTATGCTATGAGATAAATAAATATATATTTGTGTAACCGAAGTATAGAAGAATTTTAAGTTGGGCAACAAATTGTTCTAATTAAATATAATATGGAGATGAGAAACAATCTAATTAAAAAGTTACCAGTCGTATTAATTTTATCCTGCATTAATACCGCAATAATATTTTCTCAATATGTTGGTCAGTTCTCATCTGTTCAGGACATTAAACCACAAATTCAGGTTAAAGCATACAGCTTTGATTTAAGTGATATAAAACTGCTCGACAGCCGTTTCAAAGAAAATATGGAACGTGATGGCAAGTGGCTTTTAAGCATTGATAATAAACGTCTGCTTCACAGCTGGCGTGTAAATGCAGGCATGTCTACAAATGGCCGGCCATTTGGGGGATGGGAAGGACTAGATGTCGAATTGAGAGGCCATTCTTTAGGGCATGTACTTTCAGGTCTGGCCCTAATGTACGCTTCTACAGGTGAGATTGCTTATAAAAGCAAAGCGGATTCTCTGGTTAGTTCACTGGCTGAGATTCAGAAAGTGCTCAATCAGGGAGGTTATGTAAGCGCATTCCCTCAAAATTTAGTCAATCGCGCAATAGAAGGCAAACCAGTCTGGGCACCCTGGTACACCTTGCATAAAGTAATGGAAGGTCTGATCGATATGTATCAATATACCGGTAATAAACTGGCACTGGATATTGTAGTAAAAATGAGCGACTGGGCATATAACAAACTTGAAAACCTCTCTCCTGAACAGTTGGCAATTATGCATAAAACAGAGTTTGGCGGCATGATGGAAGCAGCATACAATTTGTATGCAATTACCGGAAATGTAAATGATAAAAAACTTGCGGAATGCTTCTATCATCATAGTATTTTAGACCCTTTGGCCCAGAAAGAAGACAAATTAGCTGGAAACCATGCTAACACTCAAATCCCGAAGATTATTGGTGAGGCAAGAGGTTATGAATTAACAGGAAATGAAAGAGAAAGAAATATTGCTGAATTTTTCTGGCAGACAGTGATAGATCACCATACCTATGTTACCGGGGGGAACAGCGATCATGAGTTTTTCTTTGAACCTGATCAGATATCAAAACACATATCGCCGGCAACTAC
>PLMC01000052.1:0-45907 GCA_003141495.1 Bacteroidales bacterium | reverse complement strand
TATTGTACTAAAGAAAACTCGTTTTGGTGTTGCGTAGGTACCGGATTTGAAAACCATGCAAAATATGGTGAAGGCATATACTATCATGATGACAAAGGCATTTATGTAAATCTTTTCATACCTTCAGAGTTGACCTGGAAAGAAAAGGGTATTAAATTGAAACAACAAACCGGTTATCCTGAAGAAGCTTCCACTCACCTTACAATACAAGAAATAAAAGATGGAAATGTGCCTTTGTATATTCGCTATCCGTCATGGGCTACATCGGGCGCTGCTGTTAAAATAAACGGTAGAAACGTTAAAATCAGCCAGAAACCAGGCAGTTACATTGTATTGACCAAAACCTGGAAAACTGGAGATAAAATAGATATTACTTATCCGATGTCATTGCGCCTCGTAGCAACAAACGACAATCCCAATATGGCAGCAGTAGTTTATGGACCGATAGTTCTTGCCGGTGATATGGGTACTGACGGAATTCAAGCTCCTGCTCCTTATGCAAAAGACCAACTTGATTTCAGAAACACTGCTATTCCGGATAATATTGTAACCACATTAAATATTAATGGCAGAAAATTAAATGACTGGCTGATTCCTGTAAATGGTAAAAAATTGGTATTTAAAACCACTGGAGTTGCATCAAAAGAAATAACCATGATCCCTTATTACCAGATTGATAAACAACGTTATATTATATATTGGAATATGAAGTAAATGTGAGCGGATATTAAGGATGTTACAAATAAAATAATCTACCGGTAAATGGTAAATTTTCCATTTTTANNAAGAATATTATTGCTTGCAAGCCCATCCTCTAACTTATAAGGGGTCCATTTTGTCCCATCAAATACAGATAACCCGTTCTTCGTTCCAAAGTATATTTTCCCTTTGGAATCTGAATTGATAGCCTGAACAAAATCATCCGTCAGTCCCTCGGCTGTAGTAAAGACTGTCCATCCCTCAAGAGTTTTATATCCTGTATGCCTGGCTACTCCTCTTTTTGTCCCAATCCACTGAGTACCGTCGGCAGAGATGTGAACACTGTAAACTGTATCAGAAGGCATAAGGATGGGTCCCCAGGCCGCATATTCCGAAGCTCCGGAAACACCATCAACATCATTCCTGTATACCCTGAGAACTCCTCCTCCAAGTGTACCGATATAAAGGGAATCGCCATCGATACTGGTTGCCATCGATGTGATAGGATAATCCTGGAAAGTACCTTCAGGGTAAGTCCTGTTATAACTGTTGGTAAGCCATTTCCTGCTTTTAAATGCAGATATTCCCTTATCGGTTCCAAACCATCTAAGCTCCTTTTTTCCAATTGCTAACGCAAGTACATTTTCGCTTATGATTTTTGAGTTATCAGCATAATATGTAGTAGCGCCCGATCTTGCATCGACCGGAAGAGATGCAACAGTTGCGCCCTGTGGAGTAGCTATCCAGAGTTCTGGTCCATAAGAAGAAAAACCATATACCATACTCTTCAGACCCGTGACAGCTACCTTACGGTTCTTGTTATGCAGTGTCCATTTCGCACCATCGAAACTGACAATTCCGGATTCGGTAAGAAACCATATTGTATTATCTTCGTCAATGGTCGATGAATAGAACTTTTTAGCAGAGATCCCTTCTCCAAATGACTGAACTGTTCCGGAAGTCTGGGCGTTAATGAAAGGGGTGAACATCCCTGCTATGATAGAAGCAATCAGTAAAGCATTTATTCTGGCAGTCATCCTGCCTTTAAGAACCTTAATCATTGTGTTACCTGAGTTCATTTTTATTCCCTTTTTCTATACTCTTAACAAGATCTTCCGGTACAGATACAAGTTCTATACCATTTCCGGTTCCGAGATTGCGGGAATACTGTTTATCAACCGGGTTATTCCAGTGTTCATGAACACCCAAAACCGGTATTGGCTTGCCGCTGTTATCTGGATCATATTTAATGCCTTTTGGCCAATTGGCAGTATCGGCAGCCTGATGCATGTAATCATCAACTCCATAAGCATTTGGCATTGATTCCCATTCGTTGTTGACGGCATCATGTTTATGGACTCCGTCCCATTCTGTTCTGAGAAAATCATAACCAACCGATTCTATAGCAACAGGGTCGAGTGACATAAACATGGAATTACACCAGTCGTTATTAAATGGTGTCATGAAATATTTTACTGGCCCCTTTACTTCACTTGCTCCACCTCCGAATAAACCTTCCACAAACCAGAAAAGCGTGTTCTGTCCGAGGTATTTGCTTCCCATAAGATCGACAAAGACCCTGTATTTATGGTAACCTGTGTTGGTGGGTCTGCCCTCCCTTCTGTTAGCAATGTGTGAATAATGAAGATGAGCTGCACCATTTCTTCCAATGTTACCGAAATTCAGTTTAGCTGTAAGTGAAATGCCAGCTGCTCCGTGGGATTTAAGGACTGCCATCATTATAACGTAATTAGCATTTTCGATAACATCATACAGCTTGTCATTAGTGGTTTTATCTGAATAATAGACAAGTGGTTTTTCTGATATTTTAATAAGAGTACGCCCAAAGCTAGTTGAGGATCTATCGAGATATTTGATATTGGGGAATTCTTTTACCCAGACATTATAGTTGTGAGCGTAGATTGGGTCCATTGGGTCTCCAACTGATATGTCTGTCTGATTCACTCCCGCTTCATTAACCAGCTCTCTTAACAGTTCAAGAACTGCATAGGGACCAGTTTCTGTGGGTTCCATACTTGCTTTTCTCATCTCCTGTCCCTTTTGCAAAGTACTTGGCAGAGCATAACCATTTTTTTTGTCTTCCTGGCTAAGAACCCATCCTGCCTGACCCTGGTTTATCTTTATAAATATCTTTTCTCCTTTTGTATAGCCAACCTTCCTGTTATGTTTCTTCTCATTGAAATATTTGAACATAGCATCCCAGGCTTTATTTATGTTCTTCTTACCGGTGAGTTTGAGAACTCCGTCATGGAACATCCTGGCGATGACCTCCGGATTGTTGTTCTGAGGGCTTATAAAGAAGTCGTAATTATCGAAATTATTATGTTCAAACTTTTCGTTTGTTGCATCCGGATTCCATACCCACACCACTCGTCCTGGGAATATACCCTTTGCTTCACCGATCGGTTGGTTTGGCCCATCCTCCGGTCCCGTCCTTGTCTCTGTCGCCTGAAATAATACCGCAGGATTATTGACCGGGATTACTGCTATGGCAACTATAACTCCCGCCAGAAGCAGTACTGTTGCTCCATATCTCACATTTATTATTTTCCGCCGCGACCTTCGCGACACTGCTGTAAGCCCTGCTACTGCCAGAAGATAAGCAACAAATCCCGACATGAATGGCGCTGCCACTCTCATACATGGATAAGTTGCCCTCGATGGTTTTGGAATTACCCTGATCAGAAACCACACCGTCGATGCAATACCCATAATTAAAAATATCAACCTATACGGCAGACGATGCCTAAAAAACCAGTCTCTCATTTGTCCTAATTTCCCTTTTAACCTGGAAATATCGAATTTCATTTTTTGCATGATATGTTATCCTTTAAGGATTAATAATGCAAGATTAAAAATATATTGATAAAACTAATCGCTTATTTTATTTTTTATATTTAATTAACTTTCCCTGGTTAAGGTAATTGATGATCGGAATTCGATACAAGAAAAATTATACTCAGGAATCCTTATGAAATCAATCATTTGCAAATTCCATTAACCCGAAACGGTAAGGCTGATGAACAGGACATGAAACAAGATGTAAATCACTATATACGCTAAATGGAATTGTAAAGTCATTACTTTATGAATAACTAATGAGGCCCGAATTTAATAATTTTCTCCGGAGATCATGAACTTGTTGAAGAATACTTTGGTATAATAATTAACCAACAAGGAACTGGTCTAAGCCGTAAATCGCAATATTTCATTTAACTCCTGTTAAATTAGCAATAAATTATATTTTTATATAATATTATCTTTGTTTTCGATAACTCATTAAACCTGAACCAATGAAAAAAATCTTAAACAGATCATCCCTTATAATAATAGTTCTATGTTTTACCCTCGTTTCCTGTTCAAACAAACAGGTTGGCAAATCGCTCCCACGAAGTGTCCCGGAAGCTGAAGGAGTATCATCTGAAAGTATAATTACTTTTCTTGATTCTGCAGCGGTCAGTAAACATGAGTTCCATAGTTTTATGTTTCTAAGACATGGAAAAGTTATTGCTGAGGGTTGGTGGAATCCCTACCAGCCCGATTTAAAACATACACTTAATTCAGCCAGTAAAAGTTTTACATCTACTGCAATCGGTTTCGCAATAAAAGAAAAGAAACTCAGTCTGGATGATCAGGTAGCTTCTTTCTTTCCGACATACCTGCCTGATACAATAAGTGTTTTTTTATCAAAACTCAGAATAAGGGATTTACTCAGTATGTCAACCGGACAGAGACGTGAGCCGCTGCTTTCGGGTGATGATATATGGGTTAAATCATTCTTAGCTGTGCCTTTTTTCAATGAACCTGGGACAACATACCGCTATAGTTCAGTAGCTTCTTATATGTTGTCGGCAATAGTTCAGAAAGTAACCGGACAAAAGGTTATTGACTATCTTACTCCACGATTATTTGAACCTCTTGCAATAGAAGGAATGGACTGGGAAACAGATGCATATGGAATCAATACAGGCGGATGGGGCTTAAGATTGAAAACGGAAGATCTCGCCAAGTTCGGACAGTTTTATCTTCAGAAAGGCAAATGGAATGGTAAGCAGCTTATTCCAAAAAAATGGGTTGCAGAGGCTACTTCACTAAAAAGATACCAGAGACCTGATATGACGCAGTCAAAAAGAGATTCTTCGAGAGATGATGTTCAAGGGTATTGCTATCAGTTCTGGCGTGCACGTCACAATTCATACATGGCAAACGGGGCTAATGGTCAGTTTGTACTTATAATGCCTGACAAAGATGCAGTAGTGATATTTACTGCCGATTCTCCCGATATGTTTGGTGAGCTGGACATGGTATGGAAATACTTATACCCTGGAATAAAGGATAAGGCTTTACTGCCTGATGAGAAATTTTCAACTGAGCTGAAGCACAGACTGGCTTCTCTTGCTCTTCCGATCCCCGTAAAAAACAGTAACGATGCAGTCACTTCCAGAGTGTCAGGTAAAACTTTCACCTTTGCACAGAATGATAAACATGTTCTAAGCATCACTCTGCAGTTTAAGGATGATCTTTGTTTATTCAATCTGAAAACCGACACTGCTTCTTTTGATTTTTCATTTGCTGCAGGAAGATGGCAACAGGGTGAAACATCTAAACATGGACCATCAATATTTGCACAGGCAAAGAATAATCAGAAAGGATTACCTGCTTTTAAAATTGCACAGGCTTATACCTGGTTAGACGATAAGACTCTTGAACTCTCGTTGAGATACATTGAAAATGTGTCTTCGGAAAAAATAATTGTCAAGTTTGATGAAATTGCAAAGAAAAAGCTAATCCTAGACTTTAAAAGTAATAATTCAAGGTTCAACAAGGCATTATCGTTAGAAGGAGTGATGCAATAGTATTGACAATTTGATTTTGAAAAAATCGGGTTTAAAATTTAAGAGGCAATCGAGCTTCAATCAGGTTGGATTAAATCTAATAAATATTTTTTTGCGTCACGTGGATTTTGAAATTTCCTGCTTTTCCGCTCAGACAGGTCAACATCCTTCTTACTGTAGTTTCCTGACAAATTGAGATGGTGAAATACCGAATTGTTTCTGGAAACTGGTTGCAAAATATGATGGAGATGAGAATCCGACAAGGTAGGATATTTCGTTGATCCTGTAATTTCCTTCCGACAATAATTCTGCTGCTTTTTTAAGTCTGGCCAGCCTGATATATTCAACCGAATTCAGGTCAGTCAGGGCTTTTAGCTTTCTGTAAAGAGTTGAAACGCTGATTCTCATTATCTCTGCAATCCTTTCCACATTTAAATCAGTCTCTGAAATATTATCCATCAGGAAGGAGTTTAGTTTCTTAAGGAATTCCTCATCAGTTTTGTTCATTGCCACTGATTTGAAATGGGCAAGCGGAGAATTTGTAAAATTTTGCCGGACCAGACTCCTGTTTTTGATTAGATTAAGAATCTGGGCTATTAAAAGTTCTGTTGTGAATGGTTTTTCGATATAACCATCTGCACCTGAATCAAGGCCTTCGATCCTTGCATTCAGATGTATGGTGGCAGTAAGGAGTATAACTGGTATATGGCTGAATTCTATGTTAGATTTAATCTGTCTGCAAAGTTCATATCCATTTATAACTGGCATAATAACATCACTGACAACCAGAGCTATATTATATTTCTTAAGCGCCTTCAGTGCTTCGTCTCCGTTGGAGGTGAGTATGACATTATAATCACCGGATATTTCCTTAGCTATAAATTTCCCCATCTCAACTTCATCTTCTACAAGAAGTATGTTAGAGAAGGTGTTTTCAAGAGAACCAAATATTTCAAACTCGTTATGTTCACTCAGATTCAATCCATCAGACTCATGTAAATTCCTGGAAATTGATTCTTCCTGATACCTGGTCAGTTCCAGAACAAATGAATTATACTGACTTACATTAGTATCAAGAAAGAGTCTGCCATGATGAAGTTCGGCGAGTGACCGGGCAAGAGAAAGTCCAAGTCCTGTACCTTTTTCCCCCGGCTTATTAAAATCTATCTGATAAAATGGCTCAAAGATTCTTTCGCTAAGTTCTTTTGGTATTAATTTACCGTCGCTGTTTACGCGTATCCTTATGATGTTTTCCTTTTCGGTTTCGAGTTCGAGGAATAAGTCAATCTTCGATCCGGCAAATTTAAGGGCATTTGACAGAAGATTACTCAATATCTTGGTTATAGCCTCCCTGTCCACAGCCAGATCATACTGATTTACAGGGGAATGAAGATGGATTGATATCATTTTTTCTGCACTGTACGGAAGAAATAAGTTGAATGTTGATTCTATCAGCTCATATAAATCTGTCTTAATAAAATTAAGTCTAAACATCTCTTTCTCGGTTTTCCTGAAATCAAGTAGTTGGTTAGTGAGGTTCAGCAGTCTGTCGGTATTTCTTTTTATAATCAAGAGATTATCTTCAGTATCCTTTGAATTTTTTATCCCATTCTTCAAAATTCTGTCGAGGGGTCCTTTTATTAAAGTTAAAGGAGTACGAACCTCATGGGTTATATTGGTGAAAAAATTAATTTTTGCATTAAGTATCTCCCTCTCCTTATTTGTTTCCAGGATAACTATCTTTCTTTGTTGTTCCAGAACATTCTTTTTTAAATAAAAGCTAATCAGCGTGTATATGATAGTAGCTGAAATAAGAATGTACAGAACATAAGCCGGTAATGAGCGCCAAAAAGGAGGAGAAATTTCAATATTTAAAAGTGCTTCATCAGAGCTCCATATATTGCCATCAGAGGAAGAAATAACCTTAAACCTGTATTCTCCGGGAGATAGATTAGTATAGTAAACCTTTCTGTTACCTGAGATCAGAACCCAATCAGGATCAGATCCTTCCATAATAAATTTATACTTTGTCAGATTAGGGCTGGTAAACCCGGGGGACACAAAGTCAATACTGAAGGAAGCCTGATTATACTTTAACGAAATCTTATTATTTACAAGAATTGATTTAAAATCGGGAGATCCAGCGGGATTGACCATATATTCTTTACCATTAACCTGGAATCCTGTAAAATAGACAGGCGGGTTATAGGTACTTTCTTTTATATCGACAGGATTAAATGCTATCAGGCCGCTAACTGTACCGAAATACATTTTACCATTCCTATCCTGATAAGCTGAATTATAACTGAAGTTGTTATCCAGAAGTCCATCATCTTCAGTATATGTTACAAATTTATTTGAGCCTGGATCAAGACAGAGAAGACCCCTGGTTGATGTTATCCATACATTTCCATGGCCATCCTGCAACATGGCACAATATATTGCAAAATCAATTCCCTTACCTGGAATGTATCTGGTAATTTTTCCTGTTTCCCCGTCAATATAGCTGAAACCATCACCTTCCGTAGTAAACCAGATTTTATGATTATTATCCTCGAAGATTGACGTAATATGCTCGTTTGTCAAATTTGAATAATCTCCACTGTCAGATAATATTTTTTTCCAAACCCCAGACGATCTTTCATATTTAAATAACCCGTTTCCATAAGTTCCAATCCATACATTTCTATTATGATCCTCATATAGAGAGTGAATAAATGTTCCTGCAGCTACCTCATCCATGAATTTAAATGATGAAGTCTCCTGGTTAAACCGGTATATTCCAATTACACTTCCTGCAAAAATTGTCCCATCGGCAGTCTTCAGGAAAGTAATAATTGAATTTGTCTTAAGGCCACTTCTTCCATCCTTTAATTCAAAATGATGTGTTATCTTTTCCGTAGGTATATTTAATAAATATATTCCATTATCATAGGTTCCTATCCAAAGGTTATCATCATCAACAAGGAGCCCCTGAATATTTCTGCTATTGATTTTTTCATGATTAGAACCATCTGTGAAGTTTGAAAACAGCTTCGTCTTATGATCAAATCTCATCAGACCTGCATCTTCAGTACCAATCCAGATATTTCCATATGAATCCGCATGGATCTCTCTCACCACATTTGCGTTAAGTGTCCCGGGTAAACCTGTCGGATAAAACTTTTCAAATGGCTTGTTTTCCTGTGGAAGATAGTTAATACCTCCATAAAAGGTCCCTATCCATATACCCCCTTCCCTATCCTTTGTAATTGTCCGAATTGCATTGTTTGATAAGGAAAAGTGATCTGTCTGAACCTTCTGAAGATTTGTTATATAGCCTGTCTTCAGATTACAGATATAAATACCGGATTCTGTACCTACCCAGATTTCTTCGCTATTATTTAAATATGTTGTACGTATCAGTCTATTGTTCCAATTATTATCTTTTGCGAACAAACTGGTAACCCTGCCTGTATTTGGTTCAAATTGCTTCAGGCCTGCAATATCGCTGGATATTATCAACCCATAACTGCCTGCATCCAATATAGTTACCAGATGAACTGATGCCGATATTTCTTTTTCGGTAAGAATTTTGTAGCCAATGAAACTATCATTTCGTGCGTCATATTTATAAATTTTACCATCTGCAGCGCACAACCAAATGTCGCCTGCATTTGTCATATCAATACTTATTGGAGTGAAGTATTCAGTTACAGGATAAAAACTCAGTTTATTACTTTCTTTTTCATATTTATATATCCCTGAAGAAGTTGCAAACCATATGCAATTCTTATTGTCAGCCCCAACATCAAGAATTAATCCTTCAATATCTTTATTTTCAAATTTTATTGTTCCGAAATAATCATTATCTGGTTTATAATAGCAAATTCCTTTAGATGTCCCAATCCAAATCCATCCATCGCCATCTTCGCATAAAGAGGTTATAAAATTGTTTGCCAGGCAGTTTGAGACTGATGGGCTATGAAGAAAAATTTTAAATTGAAAGCCGTCAAATCTGTTTAGTCCTTCTTTTGTCCCGAACCAGATAAAACCTCTCTTATCCTGTATACATGCTGCAACAGAATTATTCGACAAACCGGTTTCGTTCCTGTAATGCCTGAAATAATAGGATCTGCCATTCGTCACTATGGATAGTAATGATATAATAAATGATATAATGAAAAATCTCATTTTAGCAATTTCTAAAACTACCAATGAAAGATTGAAAATTACTCAAAAATAGTTTAAGGACATTTAATTATTAATCAATTCCTTTTGAAATTCGTTCAATTTTGTCTGCTCATCCAGACTGATAATTCATTTGATATACATCATAATATTATTAAAATCAATTTCCGGCAGCCTGGTTTAAATTCACGGAATTGTAGCTTGAAAAAACATGTGTCAAAATCAATTTTAGCAAGTTGCTGCCAAATTAACATTTTTTATGTTTTGACTCATTTTAAATTTAACTATCATTGCATTTTGGCAAATATGGAAATGGAATCGGGATTTAATAATATTTAAATTATCTGAATTATGAACGACTCGAAAGCTGAACATAAAAAACCAACTATTGCAATCGGTTGCGATCCTAATGCCACAGCGCTCAAAGATGTAATTATCTCCCAGCTTAAAGGGATAGGATATATTGTAAAGGATTTTGGAAGTGAAGATCCTATTTATGCCAGGGTGGCATTCGCAGTAGGAGAAGCTGTTGCAGCACATGAATATGACAGGGGAATTCTTCTCTGTGGAACCGGCATTGGTATGAGTATTGCAGCGAACAAGGTCCCCGGTATATTTGCAGCTCTTTGCTGCGATACTTATTCAGCCGAACGGGCTATCAAAAGCAACAACGCTAACATTCTGACCTTAGGAGCATTCACCACCGGAGTGGAAGTAGCCAAGCAGATAGTCAAGATCTGGATGGAATCAATTTGGCAACCAGGTACAACTTCAGAACCTAAGGTAGCATGCTATGTTGAATATGCCAGAAAACACCAGGTATAAAAAATGTAATGATTATTTTTAGACTCTTATGGACTCAAATGAAATTTTGAAGCTGGAATTTACAGCACTTAATATAAGAAGAAATATTCTACGGCTTATAAAAGCGGGGGGGTCTGGTCATGTTGGAGGGGCTCTTTCTTCCGTTGAAATTCTGACTGCACTTTATTTTAATTTGCTGAACATTGATCCGGGTAATCCAAAATGGCCCCAACGAGACCGTTTTGTTCTGTCAGCCGGACATAAATGTCTTGTTCTCTATTCTGCACTGGCGGAACGGGGATTTTTCGACAAATCTGTTCTGGACACATATGGAGCACTTGATTCCCATATTCCGGGGCATCCTAATATGCACAAACTCCCGGGAGTTGAATCAAATACCGGAGCTCTGGGTCATGGTCTTTCCATTGCCGGAGGAATGGCACTAGGGTTTAAACTTGATAAATCTCCTGCCAGGGTTTTTGTTTTAATGGGCGATGGGGAACTAGCTGAAGGTTCCAGTTGGGAAGCTGCAGCGGCAGCCTCAATGCATAAGCTCGATAATCTGATCGTTTTCGTAGACAGGAACAGACTTCAGATCAGCGGACCCACAATTGAAGTAATGAGTTATGAACCTCTGGATGAGAGATGGAGGTCATTCGGGTGGAGTGTCAGGACAATAAACGGGCACGATATGAACTCAATTATTACTAATGTGATGCAGGCTCCCTTCGAGAAAGGAAAACCTTCTATTATAATAGCAGATACTATAAAATCAAAAGGCCTCAGTTTTGCTGAAGGAAAGCTAAGTTACCATTACTGGAAGGCTACTCCTGAAGAAATGAAACAGGCTGACCTTGATTTGGAAGTCATTGAAAACCAGTTAAAAGAAAAATACAGTAAGGAGCATCAGTCATGAATGAATTAATCGATCCCCGTAAAGCTTTCGGTGAGGCCGTTATTGAGGCTGCTCAGAAAAATCCTGATGTGGTGGTGCTTTCCGCTGACAGCAGTTCAGGATCAGGTCTCACAAATTTCCCGAAACTCTTTCCCGAAAGACATTTTGAATTTGGTATTATGGAGCAGGGTGTTATCGGATTTGCATCAGGTCTTGCCACAACTGGAAAAATCCCTGTCTTTGCTGCAATTGCACCTTTTGTTACCGCCCGTCCGTTCGAAATGTTCAAAAATGATCTGGGCTATATGAACCAGAACGTAAAGGTTGTTGGTCGTTGTGCCGGTCTTACTTACGATCAGCTAGGTTCAACACATCATTCCATTGATGATGTTGCACTGATACGGACAATTCCCGGTGTTATGATTCTTAGTCCGGGTGATCCTGTGACCATTAAGAAGTCAGTTCACGCCATGATCAGTCATGTCGGTCCATGCTACCTTAAGATCGGGAATCCCAAAATGCCTGTTCTCTATCCTGAAAATATTGATTTCCAGCTTGGAAAAGGAATTGTGATGCAGGAGGGCAAGGATGTGGCATTGATAGGAACAGGAACTGTTCTGTCAAAGGCTGTTGGTGCAGCAATGCTTCTTGAGCAAAAAGGTATCAGCGTTCGCCTTATTGACATGCATACTCTTAAACCTATTGACAAGGAACTAATACTTAAGGCTGCAAGAGAAATAGGAAAAATAGTTACAGTGGAGGAACATTTCATTGCAGGTGGTATGGGGAGTATTGTCTCTGAAATTTGCAGTCAGGAATTTCCAGCCAAAATTAAGATGATTGGCATTGGTGATTTTTATGCAAGCAACGGGCCATATGAACAACTGCTTGGGAAATACGGACTCCAGCCTGATCAGATTTGTGAAACAATAATCAGATTCCTAAATACTGAATAACCTGAATTACAAGATGAAAAATACTGGCGCTATGAAAATGTACCTTGCCCTGGCTGCTTTACTTGCCATAGCGGAGATTGTCCTTTTGTCCTTTAGTAACGGAAGCCTTCCCATAAGTGGACTTATACTTTTTGTGATGTTCTATGCTCTTGCATTTACAGTTCAGAGAACTGAAAAATTAAAAGGGTTATCTTTTACATTTCAGATTTTCGCATTTGTGTCATTAACGCTTTATTTCCCGCAAATGTTCACTGACTGGGGATTCAATACAAATAGCCTGATAGTTCCCTCCATCCAAGTTATAATGTTTGGTATGGGTACGAAACTTAGTTTTACTGATTTTGCGAGGGAATTATCAAAACCCTTTAAAGTTATTATCGCTACTGTAATGTGTTATACTTTAATGCCTCTTATAGCTCTGTTAATCATAAAAGTTTATCATTTCCCACCTGAAGTGGCTGCTGGTATCATATTGCTGGGTGTCGGCCCGGCAGGTGCTGCATCGAATGTTATGACATATCTGGCAAAAGGAAATCTGGCTCTCTCAATGACCGTTACTACAGTGACTACTTTAATCTCACCTCTTGCAACTCCTTTCCTTATGAAATTGTTTGCCGGTCAGCTGATTGAAGTCGACACAATCGGAATGATGATCAGTATTCTTAATATGCTTTTCATCCCTGTCTTTGCAGGCATCATTATCAATAAAATCCTTTATGGAAATCTGCCCTGGACAAAGAAGAATGCGAATATTAGTATAATGGGAGTTATCAGTTTTATTGTCGGATTTGTTCTCATTTTCATTCCATTTCCGGCAATTTTAAAATCTTTAAAAACAGGACTCATCCTTATTTCCTGGGCGATTACCATAGTATCTGTTACCGTTATTGTCGTACGTCGGACCAATGGTCCGCAAAACTGGATGGATATCGTATTACCAAAACTTTCTTTGGGTGCAATTATGTTATATATAGTTATTGTTGCAGCCCATAACAAGGCAACCTTATTGAGCATAGGCCCGGCACTTTTTATCGCCACAATAGCTCATAATCTCCTTGGATATATTTCCGGATATTCCTTATCAAGAGCTTTTGGTTTCAGTGAAAAGGACTCAAGGGCAATTACCATGGAAGTCGGAACAAAGAATGCAGGCCTGGCCGTAGGTTTGGCTTATGATGTTCTCAAAAGTCAGGCTGCTGCTCTTGCCCCTCTTATTTTCGGTACATGGATGAACATTTCTGCTTCTTCGCTTGCCACTTTCTGGAGCCAACATGAACCACGGGAGAAATTGATTAAAGAAGAAAAAGTATAATCAGGAGAATATCATAATGATTGTTAAAAATATTTAAAAATATTTTCGCTCACCCAATAGTCATTTTGTTATTTGATCTTTATTACTATATTGTCGGAACAATTTGCCCATTAACCTAAACTTTTAATCCCGGTTATTACCTGGATAATCAGGTTCACCGGATTGCAGGAAAGAAATCAATATTATATGAAAAGGGAGGAAATACTATGAAAATCAGAAAATTAAGTTACGTACTCTGCCTTTCTTTATTGGCAGGAATTATTTTACATTCTTCTGTTAGTGCCCAGCCGACTTCTCTGACAAAAGATGAAATGCTCTATTATACTTCTCTATGGAAAGGGGAGCGTTTTCCGGACGGACGGCCAAAAGTTTCTGACGACATTGTTCAGAGAATGAGATATGTATCTGTTACAGAAGCATGGCAGACTCTTAACGGATCCAGCGATCCTATTGAAGGTCAGGGCCCGACAAGCTTTGGCGAGTTCCGCAGGGCTACTTACACCAATCAGTATTACGGAGGGTTCAAGATGATGAGGGAAAATATCGTCATCTGCGGCAGGGTTTCAACAATCCATTTTCTTCCTTATCGTCCCGATCTTAATGGTCTTATTCAGCAGCAAGGGACAAAGGATGGAAGAGGCAGGGGACAATATACCTGGGGAATTGACCAGTTACAGAAGGGCGATGTCTACGTTGCTGATGTTTGTGAAGCTATGCTTGATGCATCCCACGTAGGTGATAACCTTGGCACAACAATATGGACCAAAACAGGTAACGGAGCAGTTATCAGAGGTACTCTTCGTGACTTGTATGGTAATCTGGATGTTAATCCAAACTGGAACGTAATGGTTCGCGATTTCAGGCCGCAGGCTAACAGCTCTAACCTGGTGATCGGAATAAACTGCCCGATCCAGGTTGGTTATGTTACTGTTATGCCGGGGGATATTGTTTTAGGGACACGTGAAGGTGTTGTATTTATTCCACCTCAACTAGCCCAGAAAGTTGTTGAGACCTCAGAAAAAACCCGTATGGAGGATGCTTTTGCACATGCCGGTGTTAAGGAGGGCAGGTTTACAGCACAACAGGCTGACGGTGGTTTTACGCCGGAAATGAACAAGGAATTCAACAAATGGATGTTGGACAACGCAGATAATATGGGAAAATTCTTTGATGACCCTAAAGCCGCTCCCTCACCTGAATTTATAAGGACATATGTTAAGGAACGTGAATCAATGACGGCTCCTAAATAAATCATTTATGAATCGCCGGGAAATCCTTAAAACCCTTGTTGCAGGGGCAGTAGGAGTTGGGCTTGGAGGATGTACTACATCATCTTCAAAAAAAAGCGCCGGTTCTTCTGAACCTGTTTATACAGGTCATGGTAAAAAAGCCACTTTTGAAAAAGTGCTTAAACCAGCTAATGTAAGTTTGATTAAAGGTAATGACGCCCGCGACAATACATTTAATGCCCTTAAGAACATTGAAGATGAAATAATGGCATCTCTCGAGGGGAAGAAACGTATCCTTATCAAACCAAATTTTGTTGTTGTTACCACACTTCTCTGCGCTACCAGTGTAGACTGCGTTCGCGGAATACTCGATTTCATCAGACCACGTTTCAAGGGTCCGATTGAAATTGGAGAAGCTACGGTTTCCGGTGCAAAAGGGAGCGAAATGGGATCAGAAGGAACATTTAAAGGGTTCAAAGACTATGGATATCTTCCGCTGGAAAAAGAGTATGGAGTAAAGCTGCTCGATCTTAACCTGGAACCTCATTCAATGCATTATATATTCAATACAGCAGGTAACAGGCCTCAACCCATACGCATTATTTCGAAATATCTTGACAGGGATCAGTATCTGATTTCTGCTGGCAAAATGAAGACGCATAACTGTGTATTGGTTACCATGTCGCTGAAGAATATTCTTATGGGAGCACCCAAGAATGACTATAAAACGCAGAATGACAAGTTTCTTATGCATAGCTGGTCACCGGAAACCATGAAAGTGGGTGTCAAATTTACCATTACAAAGGATACAGTGCTGCATTACAATCTTTTCCAGATAGCACAAATAGCATATCCTGATCTTGCTGTGGTAGACGCATTCACATCTATGGAAGGTGATGGACCTATAGATGGAACACCTGTTGATACGAGGCTGGCACTTGCCAGCACTGACGCGCTTGCCCTGGATTCTCTTGGAACAAAAATTATGGGATTTGATCCGACTCAGATACTATACCTGTCTTCAATGAATGAAGCAGGAATGGGTCAAGGTGACCTTGACAAAATCAATGTCATTGGAGCCAATCTGAACGAATGTCTGTTCAGGTTCAAACCTCATTCGTTGCTCGTTGAACCTTATGGATTGGCGAATTCCTGATCAGTTTATTTACAGTCACAAATAAATTCAGCTGACAGATTATATAAAGTGTGATTTTAATTAAGGATATCTGGCAATGCAAACGAGTGAAACGGGCAAAAATATTTAAAAGCAGATTTAACGGGTAATACAGAATAGAAAAAATTTAAAACTATGAAAGTACCAGAAAAACAATTAGTTATCGGGCGACGGGATGTCCTTAAAATGATGGGACTGGGATCAGCAGCAATGTTAGCAGTTGGTTTTAAAGACATTATGGCTGTAGAACCTACTGATATGAAGGCTAAGCCAAAACCTGTTATCAACGAAGGCCATAGTCCTGTGGCTTTTACTACCGGTACGGACAGGAAGGAAATGTTGTTTGAAGTGATCAAACCTTTTGAGAAAGAAATCAAGGCCGGTTTGAAAAGGAAACAGCTGATAATCAAACCGAATATGGTTGTTACCAACAAGGAGCTTTGTGCAACACACAAGGATGCATTGCGAGCCCTGCTTGAATATCTGAAGCCAATTTATAAAGGCCAGATTATAATTGCCGAATCAAGTTCCAGTGTCAACTCCTCAGACGGATTTAAAAACTACGGTTATACTGATCTTGCTAAAGATTTTAATATAAAATTCGTTGATCTGAATTCCAGTGCAAGTGGCAAGCCTTTATTTATCCTTGACAGGAATCTTCATCTTGATAAAATCGAAATAGCAGATATTTTCGCTAATCCCGAGTATTATGTTATTTCGTTATCCAGACTCAAGACTCATAATTCAGTTGTGATGACCGCGGGTATCAAGAATATTGCAATGGCAGCGCCAATTAACCCGGGATCTGTGAACGGGGGTAAACCGAAAAGCTATAAGAGGAATATGCATTCTGGCGGATCACGTTGGCTGCATTATAATATGTTCCTGGTGGCAAATACAGCTCGTCCCGATTTTACGATTATCGATGGCGTTGAGGGAATGGAAGGAAATGGCCCGATCGGTGGTACCCCGGTTGACCACAGGATAGCATTGGCAGGATTTGATGTTGTGGCAATCGACAGTATGTGCGCAAGACTAATGGGCATTCCGCTTGAAAATGTCGGATATATTAATTATTGTGCTGCCGCCGGTTTAGGCAATATGGACAGGGAAAAGATAGATATTATTGGAGGTAAAGATCCCGATAAAAGTATAATCACTTATAAGTTAAGCGCAAATATCGCCAACCAGCTTGAATGGAAAGAGCCTTTTAATCTGCCGGCGCCGGGTTCGGGACCTGGACAGCGACCTCCATCTGCACCAGATGCACCCAAAACTCCTGCACAGCCTGCAAATCAAACAATCCAACAGAAGCAGCCGTAAAAAGTATTTTATAATAGGAGGTTTATGAATGCAGCATGGAGGCAAAAATGATTTTTATAAGAATATAATATTTTTAAAATAAACCTATGGAAAAAAATTTAATGGGAGTTTTTGCACCTATTACGACTCCATTTGATGAAAAAGGAGAGGTGGCATACAACAAGCTCATAGATAATATGAAATTCTATGCCAAATCAGGACTGAAAGGGTATCTGGCTCTTGGTTCAAATGGTGAAAATAAAAGTTTGACTACAGAGGAGAAGATAAAGGTTCTTGACACAATTATCAAACACAAAGGAACCAATCAGTTTGTTATGGCCGGTTGTATCTTCGAATCTACAAAGGAAACCCTAGAATTCGCAAAGATTGCAGAGGGATTGGGATCAGATTTTATAACCTTGCTCCCACCTTCATATTTCAAAAAGGAGATGACGGATGCTGTTCTGCTTAGATATTTTTCAGATGTTGCAAATAATGTAAAGAAACCCTGTCTGGTTTATAATGCACCACAATTTTGCGGTGGCACCGTTTTGTCAGTAAGCCTGATCAAAGACCTCGCAAAGCATCCTAATATTATTGGGGTTAAGGATTCATCAAATGCAGCTAATATTGAAAGTTACCTCTTCGCTGTAAGAGATTCATTTAATGTTATCCCGGGCTCAGCTAATTTCTTCATGAACGCTCTCTTTATGGGCGCTAATGGCGGTGTTATCTCCCTGGCCAATATTTTCCCCGATATGACTTGCGAACTGTATGACCTTGTTGTCGCTAAGAAGTATGAAAAAGCTTTCAAACTGAACGAGAAGGTAATCCAGACAAATAAATCAGTATCTGGTACGGGTGGTGTAGCTGCAGTTAAATATGCTATGGACCTTGCTGGTCTGTATGGTGGAAACCCAAGACTTCCTCTGCTGCCTCTAGGTGATGACGTGAAAAAGAAAATAGAAGATTATCTTAAAAAAGAAGGTTTGATATGAAACGAGCATGAATTTAAACAGCTTAAATTAGCTTCGCTGAGCTCGCAGGTTGGTTCACAAATAAGCATGTTTAAATTCATCGCGAGTTCCATATGACCATAAAAAAATAAAAATTTAATACATGAAAAAAGTACTGGTAAATGAAAAAGTCAGCCCTGATGCACTGAATATTCTTAAACAGGCGGCAGAAGTCGTTTATATTCCATCGGGTGATCATGCTGAGATCATCAGTATGCTTAAGGATATTACATGCATAATGCTTGATACAACAATTAAATTTACTGGTGAACTCATGGACTCTGCACCGAACCTGAAAGTGATAAGCAGGACAGGGACGGGGGTAGACAATGTTGATGTTGATGCAGCAACCCAGAGAGGTATAATGGTTCTTCATACTCCGGATGCGAATACAGTAACAGTTGCAGAGCATACAGTAGCTTTCATCGGCGCTTTGACCAAACACCTTGTCTTCCTCGATTCTGAAACACGTCATGGTAAATTTAAGGTCGCAAGAAGATATTATCTCCCTGTTGATCTGGATGGCAAAACCCTCGGTATCATAGGGTATGGAAGAATAGGGAAACAAGTTGCAAAAAAATGCATGGGCGCTTTCAATATGAAGGTGATAATTTATGATCCGTACATTAGTGATGATGTTGTTGCTCCTGGAGTAGTAAGATACAGTGATGAGACACAAGTCTTTAAAGAAGCAGATGTTGTAAGCCTACATGTTCCTATGACCCCGGAAACCAGGAACCACGTTGATGAGAAGCTTCTCTCTTTAATGAAACCTTCAGCATATCTGGTCAATACAGCAAGAGGGAATATTGTTGATGAAGCGTATGTCTGTAAAATGCTTGATGAAAGCAAACTGGCTGGTGCCGGTTTCGACGTGCTGGCTAATGAGCCTCCTGTAGAAAACGAATTATTCCTCAAAAATCCTAAAACTATTGTAAGTCCTCATAGTGCAGCACTTACAAATGAATGTACTGTAAGGGTTGCATGTGAAGCAGCCCAGGGAATAGTTGATTACCTTGAAGGCAGGAAGCCGAAATCAATTTTTAACAGAAAAGGACTTAACCTATAGTTTTAACAATAATTGAAGAATAATGAGCACGGAAAAAAAATATGATCTTATCGGTTTCGGTGAAGCTATGATCAGATTTACCGCACCTGATCACGGTCGGCTTGAACAATCATCACATCTTCTTGTAGCAATTGCGGCTGCAGAATTGAATGTTACCGTAAATTCTTCAAAACTGGGACATAAAACTGCCTGGTTATCCAAGCTTGTCGATATTTGGTCGGGACAATATATAATCAATAAAGGAAGGGAGCATGGTGTTGATATGTCAGGGGTAATACTTCTGCCTTTTGACGGTAAAGGTACTGTAAGGAATGGCTTATGTTATCTTGAAGTTGGTATTGGACCGAGGGCCAGTAAACAGATATACGACAGGGCACACTCAGCAATCAGTCTGATTAAACCGGGAGACATTGACTGGGAAAAAGTTCTAATCCAGACAAAATGGTTCCATACAACCGGCATAACAACGGCTATCTCTGACNNGATTTTGAAAAAATGCTTGGAATAAAAGCTGAAGGTGGAACGGAATCATATTCTGATCTTGATCCTGAAAACTATAAAACAGTAGCCAAACAGGTAGTAAAAGAGTTCCCAAATGTGCAGGTTGTAGGAACCACTCTGCGACATGTCAGAACGGCACTTCTTAACGACTGGCAGACTGTTATGCTTTATAAGGGCGAGTTCTATGCTTCAAGGAAATATGAAAATCTTGAGGTTCTCGACAGGACAGGCGGAGGCGACAGTTTTGCTTCTGCACTTATTTGCAGTATGCTCGAAGGAAGAGGTCCCCAGGAGTCAATTGAGTTCTCCGCCGCTTATTCAGCTCTTTGCCATGGATTCATGGGTGACTGGAACTGGGCCACAAGAGCTGAAACAGAGAAAGTTATGAAGGGAGGAAGCGCGAGAGTGGTTCGATAATGTGATTGAAACTTTAACAATTATGACTGATATTTTAAAGAATGCATGACCCATAAAAACGAACTTTTCGATATATTAGTTTATTAATATTTTTATTAATTATTAACCTAACCTACTAAAACTATGAGAAAACTGACAACACTTCTTGTACTCCTGTTGTTCGCGGGATTACAGGTTGCTTTTGCTCAACGGACAATTACGGGTAGAGTTATCAAAACTACAGATAATACCCCGCTGGCGGGGGTTACTGTTCTTGTTAAAGGAACAACTACCGGAATTACTACCGACATCAACGGGCGATATTCTATCCCGGTGCCTAACAATGAAACAATTTTGCAATTCTCATTTATTGGCTTGACCCAAAAAGAGGTGACTGTTGGAACACAAACAACTATCGATGTTGCCCTTGAAGAAGCCGTGAAACAGATGAACGAAGTCGTGGTAACGGCACTTGGTATCAAGAGGGAATCAAAAAGTCTTGGTTATTCAGCAACATCTGTTAAAACGGATGAACTGCTGACAAACAAATCTGCCAACATGATGTCTTCGCTTGAAGGAAAGGTTGCAGGTCTGAACATAACTCTTCCGGCTTCCGGTATTGGAGGTAGTGCGCAAATACGTTTACGTGGACAAGCTGCTTTCACAGGGGCAAATAATGCTCCATTAATTGTAATTAATGGCCTTCCCATGGATCAGGGTGCCCGGAGTGCAGATGGTTCTACTCAGCGTGACTTAGGGGATAATATGAGTAATGTTAACCCTGATGACATTGAAAGCATGACTGTATTAAAAGGTGCAACAGCCGCCGCAATTTATGGTTCACGGGCAGCAAATGGCGCTATCATCATTACTACAAAATCCGGTCAGAAAAATCAGGGTATCGGTGTTGAATATTCTACCAGTTATACTATACAGAAGCCTTTGGATTTCTTTGACTTCCAAAAGGTATATGGTGAGGGAATAGGGGGAAATAAACCAGCCTCTCAGGCAGAAGCCGCCGGTAATGGTCAATTTTCCTGGGGCGCAAAGTTGGATGGTTCGGACGTTTACCTTTTTGATGGATCAGTAGTACCCTACTCATTTCAGCCACACAGGGTGGGAGACTATTTTCAACTCGGAAAAATTTCTACGAACACAGTTGCTATGTCAGGCGGTAATGCCAATGGTAGCTTCAGAGCTTCATTCTCAAATACAACTGGCTCGGGTATCGAACCGTCAAATGAATATAAAAAGAATACATTCAACGTAGGGGTCAATTACGACATTACTAAAAGACTCAAGTTTACCACAAATATCAACTACACCAAAGAAGACTACATTAACCCACCTCAAATCGGACAACAGGGAGCTGGTTCTATGAACTTCCTCACACGAATATCTCAATCCATTCCACTAGTGAATTTAAGAGCTGATAACACCAACCCTGCTACGGGAACTGAAGCTGTAACTTCGGGTTTTCAGGGTACAATTCTCAACCCTTATTATGCTATGTCAGCAGGTGGTTCATTTATTGACACGAGAGACCGTTTCCTGGGAACATCTACCATACGTTATGATTTCACTGACTGGCTGTATGCTCAGGGCCGGTATAACTACGATTATGCCATTGATTTCACAGAGACTAAGAGTCCGGGCGGAATAGGAACCAGTATTCCAACAAATTCAGATGGTACTTTTAAAGGAAGTTATAATGTTGGAGAAGGCTGGGGGACTAACGTAAATGCTGATTTCCTTGTGGGTGTAAGCAAGAAGATTAATAAGTTTTCTGTAAATGCTAGTTTTGGAGGAAACACGTTTAGAGTCAAAAATCACACTTTTAACGAAAACGCCTCAAATCTTACAGTCAGAGACTTATTCTCCATTTCAAACGGGGTTACTAAAGCCCCAACTTACGGTTTTAGCCAATTACGGGTCAATTCACTTTATGGATTAGCCGAGTTTGGATATAACTCAATGTTTTACCTCAATTTTACGGGTAGAACTGACTGGTTCTCTGTATTAAATCCAAAATATAATTCTAAGTTCTATCCATCTGTATCCGGTAGTTTTGTTTTCTCAGAATTGTTGAAAGACCAAAAATGGCTTTCATACGGCAAACTGAGAGGTTCCTGGGCCCAGGTAGGTAGCTCTAATGGTGTAAACGCATATGATGGCCTCCTGACCTATAGTATTGGTGCTAACCAATTTAATGGTCAAACTTTAGCAAGTATTGCGAACACAAGCGCTCCTAATCCTGCATTGCAACCATTTACCGTAACTGAAAAAGAAGTAGGTTTGGAAGCGAGGTTGTTTGACAACAAGTTGCATTTTGATGTAGGATACTTTAACAAGATAACAACAAACCAGATAATGAGTGTTCAACTTTCTGATGCATCTGGATTTTCTACTTCCAACCAAAATCTTGGCTCATTAAAGAACAGCGGTGTGGAATTATTAATAGAGTATACACCTATAGAAACTAAAAACTTTAGCTGGACAACTGCCTGGAACACTACTTATTTGAAAACAGAAGTACTCTCCGTTGGCAAGAACCCGGATGGGACTCCAATTAAAGATTTACTTGTAATTTACTATAATGGTACCGGTAACGAGTTTCTTGGAGAATTGCATTACACGGTAGGTATGCCGATGAACGAATTGTACACAAAAACATATTTGAGAAACGATAAGGGGGAAATTCTCGTTCAGAACAACGGTAGATTGCTCGCAACGCCTACATCTGTACCTGTTGGAAGTTCGATCCCAAAACATACAGGTGGTTGGAACAACATTGTTAGCTATAAAAAGCTTACTCTCGGAGTATTTATCGACTACAAGCTGGGAGGTACAGTACTATCATCTACATACTTAAATACGACAAGACAAGGATTTTCTCAACTTTCGCTGCAGGGTCGTAGAGATGGAGAAAATGGTCTGGTATTTCCTGGTGTTTATCAATCTTCCGGGCTACCCAACACTACTGCAGTAACAGATCTGCAAGGCTTTTACGGAGATTACCGAAATCTTCAAATCGGGGATCCCTTCACATTTAAGTCAGATTTTGTTAAGTTGAGAAGCATATCGTTATCATATGATCTCACCAGTACATTAAATAAAGTGAATTTCCTCGGTTTCGTCAAGGGATTGACGATCACAGCGTCCTGTAGGAATGTGGCGATTTTATATAAGGATCTTCCAAACCTTGACCCTGAAGCCATTCAATCTTCCGGAGACACGAGAACTGGTTATGAGAATTCATCATTACTTACAACCCGAGATTTTATGTTTGCTTTAAATGTTAAATTCTAAGGATTATGAAAAAGATAAATCAATTAATATTTTTAAGTGCATTCCTGCTTGTGATTGGAGGATGCGATAAAAATTTTGTAGAAATAAATACAAATCCATTTGCTATAACTAGCATTGACCCGGGGCTTTTGTTTGCCGGAGGACAACAACTTACCAACCTTGGTGGTTGGGAATCTGAAAGTACGGTGGTTCAGCAATTTGTTGATCCGTATAACCTTGGAGCCACATTGGGTTTCAATTTTAATGAAAACATTGACGGCTTCCAGAACTCAGCCTGGGGTCAATATACAGGTACGGTCAAAGCATTTGTAAATATTTTGCATCTTTTGAATGGGACTACTACTAAAGTTAATTTACAGTGCATGACCCGTATCTGGAAAGCTTCGGTCTTTATGAACATTGTTGACACTTACGGGTATGTGCCTTACTTTAAGTCAGGTCTGGCTGCCATTGAAGGTGAAACAGACTTCTTCCCTCCATATGACAGTGATGCGGCTATCTATGATGATCTTTACCTCGAGATCACAGACGCATTAAGTAAATTGAATCCTGCTGGTGATTATGTTTCTGCTGACCTTTTTTATGGAGCAAAAGCTTATATTCCTGTTACCAGTGCAGACGTGCAAGTGGCACAATGGAAAAAACTTGGTAATTCGTTGTTGCTGAGATTAGGAATGCGCTATTCTAAAGCAAATCCCACCAAAGCTGCATCAATAGTGGCTGAAGCATTTGCTGGCGGAGTGATGACATCGAATAATGACAATACGCTCGTGGTTTATGATGGCACACTTTTTACAAATGGCAATAACGGTGGTTTGATAAATAACAACCCTAGATTCTATTATGCAGCAGAGCCTTTCGTAAATCAATTAAAATCAACCAGCGATCCACGTAGCAAGTATATGATCGCATCATTCGCAGATCCAAATGCTCCGTTAAATGATCCTAACCCCAATACTAATGTAGCAACTCAGTTTGGTCTTCCGGTAGGGATTCCCAACGCTAATCTTACTGTTGCCAATGGTTACAGAGGACCTAAGGGTTCAGGGTATAATTATTCACAGACGAATGTAAACGTAGCGGCATCTTTGACAACCCCTACTTTTTGGGTGACCTATGCACAGACTTCTTTGCTTCTCGCAGAGGCAGCACACAGAGGATGGATTACTGGTGGTGAAGCAGCTGCTCAAACATATTATGAGGCTGGTATCAGAGCGGACATGAATTCTTATTCTTTAGTTATAGCCAAGACTAAACCCACAAATACCGCAGTTCCCATACTTCCTTCAGTTTCTACAGCAGAACAAGATGCTTATCTTTCACAACCTGCAGTTGCATATAATGCTGGTAACGCTCTTAATCTGATCAACACACAATACTGGATAGCGAGTTTCCTGAATAGTCCGGAAGCCTGGGCCAACTACAGAAGAACTGGTTTCCCTGCTTTGACTCGTAATACATATAATGACGCGCTTCTGGCTAACGGTGGTGATGGATATGTTCACAGATTTACTTATCCCGATGCTGAATTGCCTAAAAATAAATTGAACTACCAGGCTGGAGTAACAGCTATGGGTGGCACTGATGATTTAGTATCAAGAGTATTCTGGGATACAAAATAATCTAATGAACCAATGTGGAAGTACAAAGTATATAAGATACTTTAACTTCCACTGGTTTGAACTTGTAAATGAGGATGTTTCATATGGGACATCCTCATTGTTTTATATAGTTATATTAATCTTACCTAAATCCAACAATGATATGAAAACTGTCTTGCACCAGATTACTGAAAAAACCAGACAAAATGAAAGAGCGGAAAGAGAAGTGATTAAAGCGGAGATTCCTAATCGCACTACACCGAAAGGCCACATCACATTTCCTGTTTAAGTGCCGGGCTTATATATTTCTCTGATTGCAGGATATATCTTTCTGTATTTGAATAACTGATTATTGTATCGTTCTGTGTTTTGAGAGTCTGGTTCAGTAATACCTTTAACATGAACCATATTATGAGCAGCCTCCACAAATGAATGGAACCATCCGGCAGCAACGGCTGCTGATATACCGGCACCCAGGGAGGAAGCTTCATCAGAAGACATAGTCAGCACTTTTTTTCCACTGGCATCGGCAATAATTTGTCGCCATAAATTGCTCTTAGCTCCTCCTCCTATCAATGCAAATTCATCAGTCCTCTGCCCAACCGCCCTTTCCACGGCTTCTGTGGCCAGGAACTGTTCCATTGCAATTCCTTCCAGTATCGCCCTGTACAAATGACCTCTGTTATGACCTGAAGTGAGACCAATTATACATCCGCGGGCATCCGGATCCCAGTATGGGTTCATAACTGCATTCCAGTAAGGCAGGATCATGAGTCCTGCACTGCAAGGTTCAACTTGTTCTGCTTCTTCCTCCAGTTGACTGTAAATCTCAGGTTTATGGTTAGGATCGATTTTCAGCATCTGCTGTATAAACCAGTCAATCAGAAATGTACCTGAACGCAGGCTTGTCTCACAATAATATCCTTCCTCTGCGCAACATGCCATTGTCCGGAAACTCCTGTCGGTTATATAGTTTTTAGTAAATGTCCCTGAAACTATCGCAGTGCCCAGGTTCAAGTATGCACGTCCTGAGGTAAGCGCGTTAACGCCCACTCCTGCAGCCTGACCATCACCACCTCCTGCAACTACCTTAGTACCACTTTTCAACCCTGTTGTTTCTGCAGCTTCCCTGGTAACATGCCCTAAAACAGTCCCGGGGGGGAATACATCAGGCAATTGCCGGGGTGTAATGTCAAGCTGGTTAAGGATCTCCAGCGACCATGTTTTATTCTCAAGATCAAATATCCCCATCGGGTCTGCGCTTGCCCAGCTTGTTTTGTAGTGTCCTGTTAATTTACTAACGAGATAGGTGTGTACATCGCAAAAATTGGCCACCTTCCTGAAGAGATCCCTTTCATTATCTTTCATCCACGCTAAACGATATACCACCGGTGCATAATCCTTAGGTTTGCCGGTAATCTGATGGATGTGATCCTCCCCGATTATTTTTGCGAATTTATCTACCTGGCTTTTGCATCGTTCATCGAGCCAGGTGATAGCAGGTCTCACAGGTTTGCCATCCTTATCCAATCCGACAAATGTTTCCCTTTGATTCGATATCGCGAGAGCAGTAATTCTTCCTTTATCAACCTGATGTGTAAGTTCCTGCAGAGAATCCACCAGAGAACTCCACCAATCATCAGGATTTTGTTCGTAATAATTTGACTGAGGGGAAAACAATCGTATCGGACTGCTTCCTCCGGCAATATAGTTACCATTAATGTCCCAGGCTATTGCCTTTGTGGCAGTGGTACTGCTATCAATTCCTACAACGATTTCAGATTTCATAGTATTAGCAGGTAAATCCTGATCTTATTTAATGTGAGTCCGACATAAAGTTAAAAAGATAAAGTTATTGAATAAGAGTGGAGAAAATAAAAAGAGTGTGCCATTTCCGGTCACACTCTTTATTTAGATTAAAATCAGATTTTAAATCCACAGTTTGTCATAGGACATTCCTGACCTGTCCCACTCAGGTGTAGGTTCAAAGTACTTTTCACCTTTATTTGGCATCATTGCCTTGATAGCTTCATCGTTAAGCTCAATTCCCAGACCCGGAGCATCAAGAGGAACATTGGCAAACCCGTTAGTAATCAGAGGTAGTTTACCTATCATTTTAACCATTCCCTCCCACTTGGGATTATCAATATTATGATGCTCAAGAGCAAGAATATTTTCTGTGGCAGCAGCAGCATGAATTGCGGCTATCCAGGCAACAGGAGTACTATTGGAGTGTAATGCTCCTGCAATTCCTGCTTCCTCTGCATAGTCAAGGATTTTCTTTGTCTCAAGTATACCGCCAGCACTCACCAGATCTGGATGGACAATATCAACAGCGCGTTCGTCTATCAGTTTTTTAAATCCTCCAAGCTGACCGTTAAGCAAATAAATATCCTCTCCTGTAAGAATTGGTGTTTCAAGAGCTGCTTTTATCTCTTTCAACTGATCTGTGAGGAACCATGCAACAGTATCTTCGAGCCATGCCAACCTGTATTTTTCAAGCGCTTTGCCTATACGGATAATCTGATTCATATCAATATGGCCGAAATGATCGGCTGAAAGAGGTATCTCTGTACCGACCACGTTTCTCACATTTTCAACAATCTTCTGAAGACCTTCCAGACCTTTGTCGGTTACCTGAATCTGGGTAAAAGGCTGTTCTTTTTTCCAATAATCATCAAAACCGCCAGCGGCATAACTTCTTCCCATGTACCAGTTACTTAAATTCTGGCTGTTCTGACCCCAGAATTTTGAATTGACCAGAGAATCGGGATCTTTGGCAATTTCATCCATTCCAATGTCCATTTTAAGCCATGTATAGCCGTCGGCCAGTCTTCTTTTAAGTGCTTCAATCTGTTTTGCCGGATCAGTCTCGTCAGGTGTATCGGCATAAATTCTGACTTTATCACGATATCTTCCTCCAAGCAATTGCCATACAGGGACATTCAGGGCTTTACCACACAGGTCCCAACATGCTGTTTCCACAGCGCTTACACCACCACCCTGACGGCCAGGTCCACCGAATTGCTTGATGACTTTGAAGATCATCTCGACGTTACAGGGATTAAGGCCGACTATCTTACTTTTCAGGAAAAGGGCAAAACGCGGGTCTGTTCCATCTCTTATGTCTCCCAGCCCGTAAATACCCTGGTTTGTTTCAATTCGAATAATACGGCTGGCAAGAGATCTGCCACTTTTATCTGCTATGCGCAGGTCGGTGATTTTAAGATCAGACGGGTTTGATGCCCGGGAAACGTTTTGGGTTGTCTGAGCGACAGTATCCTCAATTGATAGATGCATGAGTCCTCCCAGGGCAATACCGCCTAAAGCAGCTTTCTTGAGAAAGTTACGGCGATCGCTGGAGATGGCCGGATTATTCAATTCAGCCTTAACAGCTTCTCTTTCCGTATCTTCTTCCTTCCTGGTTTTAACAGCAATTTTCTGCAAAATTGTTTTCATGTTGTATTATTTATTAGTTAGTAAAAATTATCATCTGTTTGATTATATGCTTTTTGCATAGTTAATTAATATTATCTTCTAATTATCGTTGTATTGTTGATAGCCAATATTCCATAAATATAATGTTTTTAAGGCGCTGCAAAATCTTAAAAATTCTTAATTTTCATAAAATATACTGTTGAATATCTGTATTAAAGGGTTTAATTTCTCACACTGATATTAATTCATAAAATTTCTAAGTCGTTGAACCATTAGAGGGTAGACTTCTTTGAAATCCTGAAAGCATAAGGGCATGTCCGGATATATTCACCTTAAGAGGAAATAAATTACAAAAAAAATTCTCAAATCCTCTCTGTTTGTATAGATTTGTATATACTTGAATTGGATAACTCCTCTTCAGGAAATCAGCCTGGTACGGATTTTAAAAATATTGCATCGAACTAAAATAATTAACCGGATTAATTGATTATGAAAAAAATGGAAACATTCTCAGATTTCATTTTGAAATTAAAAAAGCTGAAAAAGGCTTTGACGATCCCTACATCAGCTGTTATGTTGATATTGTATTTAAGTTCACTGATTGCAGTCATCGGCCAGGATGGAAATTCCGGTCAGGAAAAACCGAAAGTAATTCCGCTTGCCGAACGCATTGGGCATACTGATCAAACAAAAGCTTTTGCTGGCAAGAATGTCCATCAGGGTACCGGAACATTATACATACAAACACTTTTAGGCAGAGGTGCAATAACCGGATTAAACTTTATGCATCATGGTCCATTGATGCCTAAAAGTTCTATCGGCCATCACTTCCATACCAATTCAGATGAAATGTTTCTGATCCTGGATGGTGATTGTGAATTTACTGTTAACGGACAAACTGCGCTGGTCAAAGGGCCTGTTGGTGTTCCCTGCAAGTCCGGAAATTCACATGCTGTTTACAATCCTTCCAGCAAACCTGTCGACTGGGTGAATTTCAATGTAGCTGTTACCTCTCCGGGTGAAGCAGTAAATACACAAGGTGCCGGAGGATTCCAACGCAGAGGATCGTATAACTATTCTGCTGATCCGACAGGACTTTTTGAAATGTCTGATGACCGTGTTGGAGTAACCCTCGAAAAAAAGCCGACATTCATTTCTACACGCCAGCTAACAAAAGATTTATTGCGCCCGGTTGCCAGGATGGATGGTGGAAAAGATACAGTATTCTACAGAAGGGCTTTGGGACCCGGTTCTTTTGAATCAAACTGGGCTTTTGTTGATCATCTGCTGATTCCGGTTGGATCTTCTGTTGGAAGACACTTTCACTCAGGTGTCGACGAGGTCTATTTTGTGATCAGGGGAAAAGGGGAAATTCATGTTAATGACGAATGGGCCGACATTGCCTATGGGGATGCTGTTCCGGTACGTGCCGGCGAAATACATTCCCTTGAGAGTTCCGAAACCGATCCGCTTGAAATAATAGTTTACGGTGTTGCACTTGAAAAAGGGAAACTCGATGTAACAGACGTGCCACTTACAATGGCAAAACTTCAGATGTACTTTGAAGTCGAACCGGTTAATTTTGAAGCTTTTGAGAAGAATTATACCAACGTTTATGTGGTTGCTTTGCGAAAACAGGTAGGATATCTTGGATCCAGGCTTCTTCGTCGTTTCCCGGATGATATGTCAAAGAAAATTGGTTCACCGGAAACTAAGTTCACTTATGAAATGGAGCTTTTATTCGATACTGAAGAACACAGAGTGATGTGGACAAAAACCAAAGAACACGACTATGCATGGGCACAAACTTCAGCTATGGCAAAATCATATCAGTGGTTTGGCTATGATATCGTAGGAATGGACCAGGTGGGTGATCCTCTTGGCAAAAGAAATGTTACAATTGAAAAGCAATAAACAAATACCAACAAAAACTATATAAATTATTAAAATTATGAAAAGGACTTTGACAAAAAAACTTATCTTCCCGGGTCTTCTGGTTTTGATCGTTATTCTACTGGCCCAGTGCATATCAGCACCAGAGTGGCAAAAGAAAAACAACGACCTTGTTAAACAATATTCTTTGACAGAAAGGCAACTTGCCGGTCTTCCAAAAACAAATGTTGTTTCAAATCTTCAAGCCGGAAAGGTTACAACACTTGACAGCATAGCAAACACAGTTCTGTATCCTGGCGTAAATGCTAAAATCTACTGGGGAACCGGTACAATGGCAGGTATTCTCCAGCTTGAACCAAATGCAAAAATTCCTGAAGAAGTTCTTCCTTCAGAACAATTTTTATTTGTTCTGGAAGGATCAGTAGATCAGGCTATTAATGGATCACCTATAACTATGATCTCAAGAAAAAGAGAAGAACCTGATGGAACCCATAGCGCTACACCGAAAATTGATTTTGTATATCTTGAAAAAGGGAGTAAAAGCGCTATTAAAGCCGGTCCTTCAGGTGCAAAATTGCTTGCAGTTTACAGCCCGGTACGTCTTGACTACCTTCAAAAAGCAGGTGTAAAGAATGTTCCTGCTCAATCAGTGGATCTTGCAACCACTCTGGTTCCGAATGTAAAACCAAATCTGGTATACGATTTATATGAGTTTCAGCTGACAGCACTTACTGCAGGAGCAAATTCAAGACTGGTTACAGGTAAGAATACCCAGGTGAGTTTTATTTCGATGGATCCCGGAGCACTCTTCGACCGTCATATACATCCTGAAGAACAGATGATGCTAGTGCTGCGCGGAGGATGTAATGAAATTCTCCTCGATGGAGAACAGAGCATGGCAAAAAATAATGTAGTTCTGATCCCGGGTAATATGGTTCACGGCGCAAAAGTCGGTGATCTTGGCTGCGATGCGATAGATATTTTCTGGCCTGCAAGAGCAGACTATGCTGAAAAAGAAAAGGCAAGACTTGATGCATACCATGTCATTATTCCTGAAGATGCCAAATTGGACTTGTTTATCGACGGTACAAAAACCAAACCGGGACTGACTTTCAGCGAAGGGCCTAAATGGATGAACGGGAAAGTTTATTTTTCGAATATGTACTTCGACCAGAAATGGACCGGAAGCCCGAAAAAAAGCTCAACAGTTGAGTTGGATCCAAATGGAACCTACAAGTATATTACTGAAGGTAAAATGCAGACAAACGGACTCTATCCTTATAAAAATGGCAACCTTCTTGTTTGTGATATGCTGGGTCACAGGGTTATTGAGATGACAACAAAAGGACAAGTTGTTAAGGTACTTGCCGATAAATATGATGGAAAGTCACTCGATGGACCAAATGATATTATAACAGATGCAAAGGGTGGTATTTATTTCACTGACCCTCAATTCACTATGGAAGCTGTGAAATTCCAGCCGGGAAGGGCTGTTTACTATCTTTCACCTGCGGGCAAGCTGATCAGACTCCTCGAGCCTAATGCATTTGCCATGCCTAATGGGGTTGTATTATCCCCTGACGGCAAAACTCTGTTCATCAATAATACTTATGATGATGAAACATGGTATCCGGTTAAAAGCGATAAGAAGAATTATATCTGGGCATATGATGTAAATCCTGATGGAACAATAAAAAATGGTCGCCAGTTTGCGAAATTATTCCTGACTGAAAACGTACTTAACAGAAAGGGCAAGTCGACAAGCGCCGACGGAATGGCTATTGATAAACTGGGCAATCTTTATGTTGGAACCTATTATGGTGTCCAAATCTTCAACTCAAAAGGAGAATTCGTTGGTATGATAAACGTACCGTCATTCCCGGTTAGCCTCTGCTTTGGTGATAAAGACATGAAAACCCTGTATATTGTCAGTTACAACTGGGTTTACAAGATCCGTACTAACATGGAGGGATTTGTTCAGTACTTATAATTAACGGAATTGGTGATGTTGAAAAAGTCCTTTGTGACCCTTAGTGATACCGCCATCGCGGCAGTCTGGCTCCTACGCTAAAATAGCCTACAAGGCTATTTCTTAACGCTTGGACCTCTTCGTGGTAAAAGCTAAAACATTGAACCACAAAGGATCACAAAGTACATCACAAAGGGACACAAAGAAGAAGAGAAAATTTAAACTACTTTTTCAACAGCCCACACTTAATAAAAAACAGTCGCTATGCAATTCATGGCGGCTGTTTTTCTTTTATTATCTCAAAGATTAATAATCTGTCGAATGACCTTCTCTTGTTACATTTTTAACAGCTTCCATTCCCAGCCCCTCCTTAAATTGTGTAAGGTAAAGACTAAAGCTATAAGGTTTCAGCTTGTAGCTGCACCTTTAACCTTCATCCTGATTCTGTACAATCCTTTGCTTGCGGTGATATACAGACTTTTGAAATCTTTGCCTCCGAAACATATATTGGCGGTCCAACCTTCAGGGACAGGAATATTCCCGATTTTTTCCCCGGTTTTATCGAATACTGTGACACCTCTGCCTACAAGATATAAATTTCCATCCGAGTCAATTGTTAGTCCGTCGGAACCCATCTCGCAGAAAAGCTTTTTATCCGAAAGAGAACCGTCAGCATTAATTGAATAAGACCAGGTTTTCCGGCCCTCTATATCGGTAATGTAAAGAGTTTTTCCATCAGGCGTTCCGATAATCCCATTCGGCTGTAAGAGATCGTCGACTATACGTACAACTGTTTTATGATCGGGTTTTAGGTAATAAACGCACTGTTTATCCTGTGTCATCGTTTTATGTTCCCAGTAATTTCGGACATAGAACGGATCACTGAAATAAAGTCCTCCGTCAGGAGCGATCCATACATCATTTGGACCGTTATATCTGTGTCCATCAAATGATGCGGAAATTATTTCAACCTTTTTCTGAGGGGTGATCATCCACAATTCGCCTTTGTCATCTGCACAGGTCCAGAGATTTCCTTTACTGTCAAATGCCATCCCGTTCGAACGGCCGCATGGTTCCATATAGGTTGAGATACCTGTTTTCTCGCTATATATTAGAATCTTGTTGTTTGGCTGATCGGTGAAATAGATATCACCCTTTTTATCAGCAGTGGGCCCCTCGGTGAATGAAAATCCGTCAGCTACTATTTCAAGTTTGGCACCATCAGCAATAATGTTGTTCAGAGCCTGGTCCTGAGCCGGAGAATTCAACGAAAGTGTAATAACGAGTATAATAAGTAAAAATGATTTTTTCATGTTAGAAATATTAGTTTAATATGTTAATTATACATTATCTGATTTTCCTTTATTACATTCTTAACAGCTTCTTCCCCAAGTCTTTCTTTAAGTTGTGTAAGATAGAGGCTTCTTGGAGTGACATGTCTGTCCAATGATTCAATATGCCCTCTTGGCGCGGTGAGATCCTGTAAGGGTGCATTAAATATTACAGCATCTACTCCGATATGTCCGAAAGAATAGTTATTCGCAGACGGTGGACTCTGACACAGAAAATCACCCTCGCAGTTCCAGAATACAATATTAGCGCCAGCCCAGCCAATGGGAAAATCTTTCCAGAATCTGGCTGTCAGAGGCGCTTTTACGTTGTCATAGAGGACCCCGTTTACCCATCTGTTATGGGGTTCGCTGGTAGAGTAAGGATTAACTGCCTGACAATCGAGGTAAACATTACCACTTGCCTCGGAACCCTGCAGAACAAATGAATGTCGTCCTTTCTGTGAAAAACACCTTTGCACAAGACATAACTGGCCATTCATCTGGTAAATGAATCGCCTTGCTCCCATTCTGATAGAGACCGGCTCCCTGGATTCACAATCCTGCACTGTTATCCATTTTGAACCTGCGTTGCTTTGTATTACACTGGTGACAAAGTGAAGAGCACTGATATTCCTTACCCATACATTCTTCGAATTGGAAATAATTATAAAGTTACTAATGTGATTTTCATCAGAAAAATACTCATTCCCTTCATACCGGGTTTTTGGGTCTTCAAATGATGGACGATCCATATTCCCATAAGCAACTGTCCTGACTGCAGGATTATACTCTGATACTCCGCGCAGGCTTTCAACTCCTACCTGTTCGATACGCTCATCATTGTATTTAAGAATCTCTCCCCCGCCCCAACGAGTATCTATGGCAGTGAAAATGGTTGCATCAATGGTAACAGTATTTCCCTTGATATCGACAATTATTCTGTCATAGGTAATATTAAATGGTCTCCATCTGCTTTTGCCTGCACTAACACTGTCTTCACCAATAGCCTTTATCCAGTCCTGATTACCAATACGCCTTATCAGAACCTTGTCGCCCACTTTGAATCCCTTGGCTGACGCTACATTAAAACTACGGGCACCAACCGGCACATATTTATCAGTAATTATCTGTTTAGTTTCTTCCTGCGGAGCTATAGCTGAAGTACCATTTATATTTATAAGTCCACCTCTGGAGGCCTGTCTTTCTTTTGGTATTTTACCAATAAGAATGGTTCCGATATCACTCATCCCTTCTCCCCGAAGCACAACACCCGACGCTTTTATATAAATCGGCTTCTCAAGTTCATATTCACCCATTTTCAGAAGCACAGCGCCTCTGAATCCTGAAGCGTCAGGAGGTAGGGCAGAAACACTGTCTATTGCTGCCTGGATATTTACTGAATTGTCTCCCATTACCGGCCAGACAATTTTTTTGATCGCTACATACGGAATAGGTACACCTCCGCCTTTATACCCGGCATTGGAAAAATCAGGGATTTTATTACCCAGGCTGTCAGCGACATATACCAGTCTGCCATTGGTGCCGGGATATACCAGGGATGTTGTCGGTGGAATATCTTGAAACTGGATATTACTTCCCAAAACAGGGTTATCGGTGTTGACAGATCCCTGTTTATCAGGNNGAAGCCAGGATTTTTATCTCTGCAGTTTGGATTCCATCGGAAAAAGCTTTCAGATTTATCTGCCCGGGCTGGGTTCCAGCCCTTATTATCACCTGGCATCTGCCCTGATATGCTTTCCGTATGGGTTTTGTGAAACTTTGATCTCCCAGTGGATCGGAGCTGCACACACCTATTATCTTTCCTTGTCCTTCGACCTCAAAGTTGATTTGGTTCCTGGCAGTTGGGTTTCGAAGGCCTTTGCTGTCGAGGATTTCCACAGTCACGTAGCAAAGATCCTGACCATCAGCTTTAATTGTATTACTGTCAGCAGTTAGTGATATTTTCTGAGGATTCCCTGCAGTTTGCAGTTCACATGTGTTTATCTCTTTCCCATTCCTGTAGCCTACAGCATGTAAAATTCCTGGAGCGTACGTCACCTTATATTCGGCCGTAAACCGGGTTTCCCGATTTGTCTTCATCCTCCCCAGTGATTTCTCATTGAGGAAAAGTTCTACCTCTTCACAGGAGCTGTAAGCTTTTATTTCCAGTGTCCTGCCTTCATATCCCTTCCAGTTCCAGCTGGTAACTTCATCCGGCCATGACCACTTGCTTGCAACCTTTGTTATCGGATTAAGCTTGAAGTTAAGTTCCGGTGACTTTACGAAAATTGAAAGCTGATCAGGCTTCCAGAGGGCATCCCTGTAAAATGACTGGGGCCTTTTCCATCCGCATATATCTAAGTCTCCGCAATATGCATGAATCCAGGGATAAAAAGTAGTCTTAAAAGAAAAACCGAGCTAGCCGATGCTTGCTTCACCCAGGTAATCGAAACCTGTCCAGACAAAATCTCCGATAACCCATGGATAGTCAATAACTGCCATCCAGTTTTCATAAGCCTGCATGGGAAATGATTCTGTTCCAAGTATGATTCTTTCCGGCAGTCTTTTATGGTCGCTTACATAATTATTGAGTGCATAATTATACCCGCTGACGTCAAGGGCGGCGAAATAAGGGTCCTTATCCGGGGTTGTAAAATTCACTGCAGATGTAACAGGACGAGTGGGATCCATTTTTCTTACAAAGTCTGCCAGCGTGCGTGCCAGTGCTGCACCTTCCGGTTTGCCTCTTTCCGGAATTTCGTTTCCAATACTCCACATTACCACTGANNGGTCACAAGCTTCCAGGAAAGCAGGAGATGGGGGATTATGGGAGCATCGGATGGCGTTAAAACCGCTTGCTTTCATAAGTTCGACCCTTCTTTCTTCTGCACGATCATAAGCTGCTGCTCCAAGTGGTCCATTATCATGATGCATACATCCGCCTTTTAGCAACAGAGGTTTGCCATTCAGCATAAATCCTTTTTCTGCACTTACTGAAATACTTCTTATGCCAAAAGTTATTTCAGTACGGTCGAACATTTTTGATCGCTTATTGCCTTTGACCGTGTATACTTCATTGATAACTGTATACAACGCAGGCGATTCAACAGACCATAATGACGGACTGGTTATATTCATGTCCTGGTTAAATTCAATGCTTGATTTTCCTGATATTTTCTGCTCTGATTCCTTCATCACTACTCTGGCCCCGTCATTTTTCAGGATACGCGTCACAAGAAGAGCATTAATCTAATCAGGGAATTCATTCATAATACTCGTCTTAACATTGACCCTGGCATGATCACCAACAACTTCCGGTGTTGTTATGCAGGTGCCCCAATGATCAAAGTGCAATTGCCCGGTCGCAGTTATCCATATGTGGCGGTATATACCTGATCCGCTGTACCAGCGGGTGTTTCGACCCTCATTTCTAACTTTTACAGCAAGAGTATTAAGTTTGCCGGCTTCGAGTTTTGAAGTCAGGTCATATGAAAAACTGGTATATCCGTATGGATGGGTTCCTAAAGATATTCCATTGATCCAGATGTCTGCTATCATATAAATGCCATCAAATTGAATCCGGATACATTTCCCGTTGATATCATTACCCACATAAAATGTTTTTCTGTACCATCCTGTTCCTCCAACCATATATCCTGTACTGGAACCACCAATAGCATTTGAATCAACCGGGGCATTGGTACCGGGAATATCCTCTATACTCCAGTCATGCGGGAGATCAATGGATCGCCACGAAGAATCATCGAAATCATGCTTCTCTGCATCTTGCATATCTCCCAGGTGAAAGCGCCATGATGAATCGAATAATATCGAAGTACGCCCATTCTTATTGACTTTTAATTCATTTATTTTTTCAGATTTTCCTGTCATGCCAGAGAGGCATATTAAACTGCACAGAATTATTATGAACACAGAAACCAGATTTTTAATTCTCATGTTTTTGACTATTACTTATGGTAAATGTACCAATTATGTCTGATGCACCTGAGTTTCCAGTCCAATATTATGGAAACCCGTTTTCTTTCGCAGAAGCTATTCCGGGTTTAAATATGTTACCGATTCTCACAATAAAAAACACACTGAATTATACATCCCTTAAAAAAGGGACTCACTTAAGGTATCTTTCTGATACCTTTTAGTGAGGCCCGTAATGGTATATTAACCACCTAATTACGTCTAAGTTATTTTAAGGGAATCACCAGCTGTGTAAATGAATGTGCAGGGAAAATGTATTGAATGTTATTCCCCTTAAATTTAACATCCCTGGTCTTGATACCAACAGCCTCTTCGGTCTTTGTATTACCCGAAGTGATTGTTTTGCCGTTAACTTCGTTTGCTGTCGCACTTCCGGTAAAATCGCCAGTTTGTAAAACTATATTTGACTGGATATCTTTTGTCTCATGTCTGTTGACGACATTTACTACCAGAGTTTTAGTTGAGTCATTCAATGCAGCTGTGACGTCAAGATATGGTATATCATTGAATATTTTATTACTATATTTTTCACAGTTGACACTTACATTGAGAGAAGTTCCATTGCAGTTATTGGAGAACAGATAAAACGGGTAAAAGAGTGCGTTCTTGTAATCGCCATCCGGAGAAATGCCAACAAGGCTTGTTAACATAGTAATGTTAGCCATCTTAACTATATCAGCATTTCTGATAAAAGCGTTCAGATGCTGAGCTACCTGTAAAGATCCGGTAAGGTTATTTCCCCCGCCTGCCCATTCATCAAATGAAATGTAAATTGGTCTTTTTGATCCCGTTTTCATTAAAGCTTTCTGGATCAACGATCTTATTATTCCTATCCTCAGGTCAAGATCAAGGCCTAATGACATAACGCTGGAGAAACTCCGGTCACCTGTCGGTAATGCCTCATATACATATCTGTGCACAGAAAGATAATCGATACTACCAGCCATGTGTGTCAGTACATAATCATCCCAGTCGATCCAGGCCATATCCGGCTTGTAATTTGAAGCCCCAACTGCAATGAATTTGACATTTTTGTCTGCCCACTGCATCAGTTTGGCAGCCTCTAGAGCAAACTTGACATAATCTTCTGCATTTTTCTGTCCCATCTGCCATGGACCGTCTATTTCATTTCCAAGAGCCCAGTACTTCACATTATAGGGCTTTTCATTTCCATACTTTTTTCTGAGATCTGAATAATATGTTCCTTCTTCAACATTGCAATATTCGATCCAGTGTCTGGCCTGATCAAGAGTTCCTGTTCCTGCATTTATACACACAAAATTCTGGGCTCCGATTAGGTTGGTGAATTTGGCGTATTCATCTGTTCCCATCTGGTTTGTTTCGATTTGGTGCCAGGCAAGATCCATCCTTGCAGGTCGTTGATTCTTAGGGCCAATTCCATCCTCCCAGTTATAGCCAGATACATAATTTCCCCCCGGCCATCTTAGTGAACGAATTTTCAGTTGCGTGAGAAGCTGAATAAGATCTTTCCTGAATCCGTTCTCATCTGCCAGAGGAGATGAAGGATCGTATATGTTGCCATAAACAGTGGTACGTATAGGTTCAACAAAACCGCTGTAAATGTTTGGATCGATGGCACCTATTTTACGGTCAAAATCAATTTTAATGACAGCGGGCTCCTGCGACAGAAGATTTCCGGAAAACAAACCGGATAAAATCATGCAATAGAGTAAAATTCTTAGTTTTTTCATAAACAATTTTTAAGTTAATTATTAAGTTAGATACTTGATATCAGAGTTAGATAATTACCTGGTCTTAAATTGTTATCTAAAAATATATAAAATAATGAGCATCGGTTTTCAATAATAAGTTATTTTAAATAGATAAATATCAATTATTTAATAACATGAACTCACCCCAACCCCTCTCTGCTTCGCAAANNAGAGAAGGGGGTCGGGGGGATGATTACATGAAGAACGTATAAATGATTTAGTCTATTATTATTCATTCCTGATAGTCATATATAAAATCAATCTCAAATTGAATTGAAGTTAATTTAAATCATGATGCCTTAGGATAAAAATAATCGGATTTTTCTTTTAATTTTTTGTCAGAAATACAAAAAATAGGTCATAAAATAAAAAATACTTCTAATCCATTAAGGTTCCAGGTCAGATGATCTAAATTTCGAACAAGATTTTCTATCTTTCCATGGTATTGATAATGGCAGTCCGGCTTCCTGAAACAAGTAGTTTAATTATGAAAAACAATCTTATTGTCAGGGCTGAAGTATCTGTCTGGTTTAGATAGCTTGCGGAATTATAAGAACGCATTCGTCAGGTGAAATATGAATCAATAAGTAAAAATTGAAAAAATGGGAAAGAAATCTTACTTAAGGAGTACAGAATGGTTCGGGAAAGATGATAAGATGGGTTTTGTGCATCGCAGCTGGCTCAGAAACCAGGGTCATCCTGACCATATGTTCAGGGGTAAACCGGTAATAGGCATCTGCAATACCTGGTCTGATCTGACACCTTGCAATGGTCATTTACGGGAATTTGCAGAAATAGTGAAACGCGGAGTTTACGAAGCAGGAGGCTTCCCTCTGGAATTCCCTGTAATGTCTCTTGGTGAAACATTAATGAAACCCTCAACGATGCTTTGGAGAAACCTAGCAAGCATGGATGTGGAAGAGACTATCCGCGCCAATCCGCTAGATGGCATCGTCCTTTTAACAGGCTGTGATAAAACTACGCCGTCGACCCTGATGGGAGCAGCAAGTGTGAATCTGCCAACAATTGTGGTACCCGGAGGGCCAATGTTAAACGGTAAATTCAGAGGGAAAGATATTGGGTCCGGTACAGCTACATGGCAGCTGTCGGAGGGGATGAAGGCAGGAACTGTTTCACGGGAAGACTTAATTGAGGCAGAAACCTGCATGTCGCGAAGCGCCGGCCATTGCATGACAATGGGTACCGCATCGACAATGGCCACTATGGTAGAGGCGCTTGGGCTCACATTGCCAGGTGCTTCTGCTATCCCTGCCGTCGACTCGAGGAAAAAGGTTATGGCTCACCTTTCCGGAAACAGAATAGTTGAGATGGTTAACGAGAACATGAAAATGTCGGATATACTGACAAGGAAAGCCTTTGAAAACGCAATCAGGATAAATTCAGCTGTTGGTGGCTCGACCAATTTTGTCATTCATCTGATAGCTCTGGCCGGGAGGATAGGAGTTGACGTGAACCTTGATGATTTTGATCGCCTGGGAAGTGATATGCCGCTCTTATTGAACCTGATGCCTTCAGGAAAATATCTGATGGAAGATTTCTATTACGCGGGTGGATTACCAGTGATCATCGATCAGCTAAGTAAGATCATCCATTCAAATGCTCTTACTGTCAACGGGAAAACAATAGGTGAAAACTGCAAGGGAGCAGCTTGCTATAATCATGACGTTATAACACCGCTCGACAAACCATTAAAGGAAAAAGCAGGAATTGCAGTATTAAAGGGGAACCTGTGTGAAAATGGCGCTGTTATCAAACCATCAGCTACTTCCGGAAAATTGCTGCAACACAGAGGAAGGGCAGTTGTCTTTGAGAATATCGAGGATTATCATACCAGAATTGACAATCCTGATCTTGATATTGACGAGAATTGCATTATGGTATTGAAGGGTGCAGGTCCTGTTGGATATCCGGGAATGCCGGAGGTAGGAAATCTGGAACTCCCGGAAAAACTGATAAAGAAAGGGATAACGGATATGGTCCGCATATCTGATGCCCGGATGAGTGGTACAGCTTATGGCACAGTTGTACTGCATGTATCGCCTGAATCCTCAGTAGGCGGAACCCTGGCCCTGGTGAAAACAGGAGATATAATTGAGCTTAACGTGGAGAAACGATCTCTTACGCTTCTTGTAACTGAAGAAGAATTACAGAAAAGGCGGAGTGTATGGACTGCTCCGGAACCGTCCACTGAACGTGGATACGTCAGTATGTTCGTGAAGCATGTTGAACAGGCCGATAAAGGTTGTGATTTTGATTTCCTTAAAGGAGGGTCAGGATCAGTCGTTTTAAGAGATCTGCATTAGTAGTACTTTCTATAGTAAACTGAATGAATTAAACCGGATGACATTCATTATTATAGCTTTGGCAATTTCCTTACAGATTTTTCTGTCTGTAAAAAAAGTGAGCCCATTTATATCACTTCTGATTGTTGCTATTCTCAGTGGTTTCTTTCTTGGAATGAAACCACTGGAAATAATTAAATCAATAGAAACCGGTGTGGGAAGCACTCTGTCAGATCTGGCGCTGATCCTCTGTCTGGGAGCTGTGCTTGGGAAGATACTTGAATCAAGTGGTGCGGCAAAAAAAATATCTGCTACACTGATAAATGGTTTCGGAATAAAGAACATACAGTGGTCACTTCTTCTCACCGGATTTCTGGTCGGGCTTCCGCTTTATTATAATGCCGGGTTCATTATTCTGATACCCCTGGTCTTTTCAATTGCCAAAGAGACCCGCCTGCCGCTGCTTTACCTGGTTATTCCGATGGCTGCCTCACTGTCAACCGTACATTGTTTCCTGCCACCCCATCCGAGTCCGGTAATACTCATTAATGCTTTTAAAGCCGACCTTGGTAAAACTTTGATATATGGATTGATAATTGCAGTACCGGCAATTATCATTGCCGGACCTGTTCTGGGTACGCTCCTTAGAAATGTAAAAATAGATATGGTTGGGTTATTCGCATCTAAAGAGGATATACCGTATGAAAATCTGCCGCCTGCTTTACCCAGCTTTATAATTGCGATGCTTCCTGTATTTCTTATAACTTCTTCAGTGATATCAAGGAGTTTTCTTCCAGCGGAATCATTAGTAAATAAAATTCTTGCATTTTTGGGTGATGCCAATATAGCATTATTACTGGCAGTCCTGGTGGCATTATGGTATTTCGGACTTCATTCAGGCAGGAAAATGGAAAATGTAATGAAGTGGCTCAATGAGGGGATCTCCGGGATATCTGTCATTCTATTAATTATAACTGCGGGAGGTGTTTTTAAACAGGTGCTCACTGATAGCGGTACAGCTGCACATATTTCCTCGTTAAGTGTACAATGGCACTTGCCTGTTCTGGTATTTGCGTGGCTGGTTACCGCATTGCTCAGGGTAACCCTGGGCTCCGCAACGGTTGCCGGGATAACAGCTTCCGGGATAGTAGCGCCTTTACTAGCCACAACTCATGTATCACCTGAATTGCTGGTACTGGCTGTAGGTGCTGGCAGTGTATTTATGTCGCATGTTAATGATACGGCTTTCTGGATGTTCAAGGAGTTTTTCAATCTGTCGATAAAACAGACTTTTTTCTCATGGACTCTAATGGAGACAACCATATCTTTTATAGGACTGATAGGAGTATTGATTTTAAATTCCATAATCTGAACCGGACAAGAATAAAAAAGAAGGTGTCTCAAAAGTTATCTATCAGCTCATTTTTCCTTTGTGTTACTTATATTTTTCCTTCGTGATCCTTTGTGGTTCAATGATTTGTATTTTACCACAAAGAGGCTCAAGCGTTAAGAAATAGCCTTGAAGGCTATTTTAGCGCAGAGGCCAGACTGCCGCGACGGCGGTTTCACTAAAGTCACAAAGGGCTTTTGAGACAGCCTCTGGAAGATCTTATTTGCAAGGCTGTAAATATCAGAATTTTACAACTTCCCAGTATGCCTTTTTTGGTTTCAGGTTCTCATCAAACAATAAAGGATAACTTTTTTTGTTTGGTCTGTCAAGCCAGCTTCTCCTATCGGAGACATTCCAGAAGGTTACTCCGGTAATTAAATCTTTCTTCTCCCGCAATACCTTGAATGCCATTTTATAAAAGTCAATTTGTTTTTGCTCTCTTTCCGGAGTGAATCCAATGTTGATTGTATCTGTCTTCGATGTGTAGATAGTTACATCAAACTCCGTTACCTGTACCTTAAGGCCCAGTGAGGAGAATTTGTCAATTGCATCCCTGAGGTTCTGTTCGGAAGGATCATCAGTATGCCAGTGACCCTGAAGTCCTATAGCATTGACCGGGACACCTGCTTTTAGCAGTTTCTTAAGCATATTGTATATTTTATCTCTTTTAACCGGTACCTCTGTATTATAATCATTGTAAAAAAGCACAGCTTTTGGATCTGCTTCGTGAGCCCACTGAAAGGCTTTTGCAATAAATTCCTCTCCGCATATCTTGTACCATGGTGAATCCCTGTAAACCTTTGAAGAGTCGTTGTCATCAACTATTGCTTCATTTAGAACATCCCAGGCATATACTTTACCTTTATACCTTGAAACAACCTGAGTAATATGATCCTTCAGCCTGGCAAGTGCAACCTCTTTTGTTACCTGTTTTCCTATAGAATCTTTAAACATCCAGGCTCCGGTCTGTCCATGCCAGCAAAGTGTGTGCCCGCGTACTTTCATTCCATTTGACTGTGCAAATTCCACAATCTTATCTGCGTCATCCCAGAAATACTTGTTCTCTGCAGGGTGTATCAAGGCCGGTTTCATGACATTCTCAGGAGTGAGGCTGTTAAAATTTTTCTTTATCATTTCTGCCTGTTCTCCAACGAGGTTATTCGGCGCAACTGCAACTCCTATCGGAAAATAATCCTTGTAAAAGTCTTTCAGTCCCTTGAGAGTATCAACTTCATTGGCATTATTTTCCCTTCCGGCCCTTCCGAAACTGCTTAGTAGCATTATTACGATAGCTACAAGGAACACTGAAATGAATGTAATCGGTGTTTTGTTGTTAGATAAAATAGTTTTCATTCAGTTTAGTTTTAAAGTTTTACTTTATAGATAATACAATTCATTTAAATTTGAATTAATCTGGGGTATATAATTAAATGCCAATTTACAACTAATCTAAATACGATAAGAAAAACGTAACCATTTTTTTATTGATGATAATGTTTTGGAATGGTCTGATTGAGAAGCTAAGTCATTAATCTATGCGGAGTTATAATGGATATTTTAAGGTAAACTCAGATCCCTTATTCAGAGCGGAGTTCACTGAAATTGTGCCATCATGATTTTGCATTATTTGCTTTGACAAGCTTAATCCTATTCCTGAACCCTTTTCTTTGGTTGTATAAAATGGCACAAAAATATCTTCAATAATATCACTGGATATTCCAATTCCATTATCTGCAACTTGAATAAATGTACCATCGTCGGCATAGAATGCTTTCAGGAGAATTGTTCCATCCTTCATATTGGATAAAGCTTCAACAGCGTTTTTTATTAAATTTATAAGAATTTGTTCAACTTGGGCATAATCTGCGACAATTGCAATATCTTCAGGATAAACACTTGTAATAATTTTTATGTTATTTGAAATATTTGATTCCATGAGGAGTTTGCATTTCCTGAACAGACTATCAATGGTGAATCTGCTTAAATTAGGTTTCGGTAATGATGTTAATCTTCTGTATTTATCGACAAAATCCAGTAATCCTTTTCCTGTTTCTTCAANNTCTTCAATGGTATTCAACCCGGATAGCGTTTTAGAAACTATTTGATGATCAATAAGTTCCAATGGAACCGGGTTTTCATAGTCCTTCTTTTTAAAGTACCCTGAAATGACACCGGTGAGAGAAGTAATCGGACTTATGGAATTCATGATTTCATGGGTTAAAACCCTGATTAATCTTTGCCAGGACTCCAATTCTTTTTTATCGAGTTCATTGGTAATGTCCTGAAATGAAACCAGTTTTATAACATTGCTTTCAAATTTAAGTTCAGTGGCTTTTACCAAAATACTTTGTAAAAGATTGTCTATTTTCAATTTATGCAATATCTCCTGCCCAGGTTTTATAGTATTAATAATTTTAAATATTTCATCATTAATAGTTTTTAAAGACGATAGTTGCCGGGGTTGTTGAAAGTTTAAGTATCTTTTTGCAGCCCTGTTATAAATTTCTATATTGCCATTCACATCAAATGATAATAGTCCAATATCAACATGGTCAACTACACTTT